>DUTQ01000045.1 GCA_012841995.1 Thermoanaerobacterales bacterium
AAAGAGAAAAACAGAATATAATAAACATAGAAAAAAGAGATATTCCATACTGGTTTCCAAAGGATGAATTCTGTGATGGAAAAGAGATTATGAGACTCAAAGAATATCTCTTTTTTCTATGTTTATTATATTCTGTTTTTCTCTTTGTGTTAAATACCTCCTAAACTTTCCCTTTGAACCGTGGCTGTTGCGGCACCTAGCCTCTACTATCCAATCACCATTTTGAGAAGGCCCTCTTACAATGTGTTTTGCATAGAGCCTTTGTCCGCATATGGGACATAATTGCTCCAGCTCATACATTGTCATAATTTCTTCCCCAATACGGTCTTTTATCCCCTCAAACTCTTCTAAAAACGCTCTCAAGTCCACAGGCGAGCAACATGTATTTTTAGAAATAAAAACAGCCATAGGATTTAAATCATTTAGGATAACCTTTCTGTTGTTGATAAGAGATTCACAGCCCACTACTCCACTTCCACAGAATGGATCCAGGACAATGCCGCCCTCCTTTGTAAAATGTCTAATGTATTCTGATACCACATACCAAGGCTTTCCAGCCCAATATTTGTGCATTTTGTATCTGGCGCAATCCTTTTTTCTGGGAATAGAGTAATCTATAGGTCTTTTGACCTCCACGGGTTTGCCTCCTGACTTTTGATTTATCCTATCTAGTGCTTTGCTTTATAAATAATGGTCATAATATATTATACTAAATATTAATCCCGGTATTCAGGGGCAATTTCCCCCGCCTTCATTAGTGCCATCTTTGAGACAACAGGTCCCACAAGCTCATATACAACCGTTCCAGCCAAAATAATAGTCCTTATTTCAACGCCCATTCCCGGTAGAGCTGATTCTGCCAACATTGAAAGCCCTATTGCAACACCTGCCTGAGGTATTAAGGTATAGCCCAAGTACTTTTGTACAACATCCGGTGCTTTAGTCATTTTTGCGCCTAAACTTGCCCCTAATATCTTGCCAATGACCCTAAATACAACATACCCAATACCTATTAGACCTACACTCTTCAACACATCAAGCTGCAAATCCACACCGGCCATAGTAAAAAAAGCTATAAAAACCGGTGGCGTAAACCTGTCAATAATAGAAATAACCTTGTCGCCACCGTACGTCATATTCGAAACAGTGGCACCAAGCATCATACAGCAAAGAAGTGTAGATACATTTAGAAACTCTGCAATACCGAGTGTCAGAAATATGGTTGCAATCGATATGGATAATAGATCATCCTTGCCTCTGGCCTTCCTGGAAGCATAGGATAAAACCAGGCCTATGACAAAACCTACTAATAAGGCCAAGGCTATCTCCAAGAATGGCTTTAATACCATAAACAAAAAAGAAACATCTTGGCCTGAACTGGCAATTGTATCAGCTACAGCAACTGCTACACCAAAAACCACAATTCCAACTGCATCATCCATTGCTACAACTGGTAATAGTGTGCTGACAAGGGGCCCCTTTGCCCTATATTGCCTTATAACCATTATAGTCGCAGCAGGGGCAGTAGCCGCTGCAATAGAACCTAATACCAAACTAAAAGCAACAGACTGTTTAAAAATAAAAATCATGGCAAGAACCACCATAATAACTGCACCTAATGCCTCACATACAGTTATTAGGATTATCTTTCCGCCCGTTTTTTTAATTAGATTTAGGTTAAACTCACTGCCTATACTATATGCAATAAATCCCAAAGCTGCCTCTGATATAATGCCGAGATTTGCAGCAACATCAGCTGGAATAAGCGAAAGTAAAGATGGGCCAATTAATACACCTGCAATTAAATAACCGGTGACATTAGGCAGTTTAAATTTGGATACCACCCTTCCCATAACTATCCCAGAAATCAAGATTATTGCAACATAAAAAAGCATGTGCATGACTATTTTTCTCCCTCTCCATAGTAGTTCATTAAATATTTATACCTTCAATGTAATTAACCGGTATTGTAAACAATATACCTGCATCAGGTTTAGATAAATCCCCAAGCGTTTTCTTTATTGCCTTTATGGCAGGCTGTAACTGATTGTCATTTAAAACAACAAATATAGTCTTGTTATATGGGTAATTTTCGTTTATAAACATTTTGATAGATCCAAATATGGGTATGTTGTCTAGGTCATCATGTAACACTCTTGCCATACCAGTGCTATCAATAACAGTTGCACCCTTTATCCCTATGTTTATAAACTCTTTTAGTAGACTTTCAAGCTTGTCTACATCATTTAAAACAACAACTAAAAGTTGCATAAATTATTCCTCCTAATATATTTTTATATATTTGTTTATCTAATCAGAATCTATAAACTCATAAAAATTATAGCACTCTATTGACCTATACACAACCATAGCCTTTTGCCTGCACACACTTTCTCAACTATTGAACATATAAAGTTTTTAAGTTATGTATTGTCTTATTCTCATCATTCAGATTATATCATAAAATTTGGTTTGTGGACTTCAAAAAGGGCATCACTCTACCATTGATTATGATAAAACCTGCTATAAAACTAAAATAAGACATTATAAGCTTAAATTCATCTGACATCAGATGTGAACAAGACCCCATCTGATGTCAGTATCATTTTGTTTATCAATCGTTAAGCTTGCCGGATAAAAAGCTATCATATGCAGTCATATCAAAGTGACCATGACCACTCAGTGTGAACAGTATTGTTTTTGTTTCTCCAGCTTCTTTG
>DUTQ01000358.1 GCA_012841995.1 Thermoanaerobacterales bacterium
CATCATCAGAAAAATCAAAAACAAGATTTTCTTTTTTAACTTCTATAGGCGAATCGTTTTCAATTGACATTATTTCCGATGATGGGTAACCTTGCCAAAATACAGGCCCGGAATTGGCAAAAGCTGCCCCACAACAAAATACCAAGAAAATCAATGCAATACTTGCTATAAGCCTTCTCATAAAAACACCCCCCCCTTATATTAAAGACGGAACCATATACAAAAAAAGTTCTTCACCTGAGTTACTTTCTATATTGTAATCATACTTTAAATAAAATTATTATGCAATTAGGCCGGGATATTCCCGGCCTCTTTCACTTATTTAACTAACAACTTTTCTTTAATTTTTTGAAAATTATATACAATGTGGAATTTTATCAATGATATACGGGTGATCACAGGTCTGTGCTAGAGAGAGGCCTATATTAAGTGCGGTTAAGGAATTCTCTGGTGCGCTCTTGTTGCGGATTATTAAAGATTTGCTCTGGGGGTCCTTCTTCAGCGATTACCCCTTTGTCCATAAATACCACACGATCAGATACTTCTTTTGCAAATCCCATTTCATGTGTCACTACCAGCATGGTAAGACCAGATTTGGCAAGCTTTTTCATAACCTTCAGGACTTCTCCTACCATTTCGGGGTCAAGAGCTGATGTTGGCTCATCAAACAACATCACATCAGGCTCCATAGAAAGAGCTCTAGCAATTGCCACACGTTGTTTTTGACCACCGGACAATTGTTTTGGCTTTGCGTTAATATACTGTTCCATACCAACAACTTGCAAATATTTCATAGCCACCCTTTGGGCTTCTTCTCTTGAACGCTTTAGCACTTTCATTTGGCCTACCATACAGTTGCTTAAAGCATTGTGATTATTAAATAAATTGAATTGCTGGAATACCATGCCCAATTTTGTACGGTATGTGCATATATCATGTCGGTTATCTAAAATATTTTCCCCTTTATATATGATTTGACCACCACTTGGTTTTTCCAAAAGATTAATACAGCGAAGAAGGGTTGATTTACCAGATCCGGATGAGCCTATGATACAAACCACTTCTCCCTTATCTACTGAAAAATTGATATCCTTTAATACTTCATGTGTCCCAAAGGATTTGCTTAAATGCTGAATATCAATTAATTTTTCCATATCTACCCCTTCCTCTCCTAGTATTGATTTGCGCTTTTAGTTCTGGCTACCATATCTTCCGGTGTTGCTACCTGCATCTGATTTGCATATATAATATAATTTTCCGGCCCGTCTATCTTCCTTTCTATAAAACGCAAAATCCTCGTCACAGTAAATGTCATGATAAAATACAAGATACATGCCACAAAAAATGATTCGAAATATCTAAAATTATTTCCCGCAATGGATTTTGTTTGGAAATACAATTCTGACACGGAAATTACATTGAGCACTGATGTATCTTTTATATTAATTACAAATTCATTACCCGTTGCAGGCAAAATATTGCGAATTACCTGTGGTAATACCACATTAGCCATAGTCTGCATGTGATTCATGCCTGTTGCATAAGCCGCTTCAAATTGACCCTTGTCAACGGAAATAATACCCCCGCGAACAATCTCCGCCATATATGCTCCCGTATTAATAGACACAATAAATAGTGCCGCAAATGTTCGGTTCATGTCTATACCAAATGCTAAAGCTGAGCCATAATAAATGACCATAGCTTGTACAATCATCGGTGTCCCCCGGAAGAATTCAATATACATTGCGAAAATGGCATTTACTACTTTAAATAAAACTCTTTTTACTCCATGTTCAGGCACCGGTGCGCTTCGCACAACACCCACTAATAAACCGATAATTGAACCCACAATAGTGCCGATTATGGAAATATAAAGTGTCATAACCGCTCCGCGAATGAACATGGGCCAGTTATCTGAAACAATTTTTATAATCCAATCATAGCTCATATTTTTCCCCCCCCTTTTTAATTTGAAACCGAATGCGTGAGGGTGCACTCGGTTCAAATAGAAGTTATTTAGTTGCAGGTTGGTTCATTATGGCAGTGTCCATAATAGTTTTTCTTTCATCTTCCGATATTTTTCCTATGATTTCATTGATTTTTTCAGTTAAGTCACTGCCCTTTGCAACACCAACAGCAATTGCAGTATCTTCTTCAGATGCAGTAAACCCATCTTCAAATTCTACCATCTTAAAGTTTTCGTTGGCTGTTTCGGCACTAATGCCTTCAGGTCTCTCTGATATATATCCATCTATTACTCCGGATTCAAGAGCAACCCTCATTGCCGGAAAGTTGTCCATTGCAGGTTGTTTTTGAACATCTTCGATCTGATCGATTACTGTATAATGAAATGTATTTAATTGAGCAGTTATTTTTGTTCCTTTAAAATCCTGTATGGATTTAGCATTTTCATATGGTCCGCCTTTTTTAACAACCATAACTAAATCCGATTTATAGTAGTTGTCCGAAAAGTCGATTGTCTTTTTGCGTTCGGCTGTTGGGGACATACCTGCGATGATGACATCAATTTTGCCTGAAACCAATGCAGGCACAAGGCCATCCCATTCGGTTTTGACAATAACTAATTCTTTTCCTAACCCTTCCGCAATTTTCTTAGCAATTTCTACATCATATCCGCCTGCATATTCTTTACTGCCCTCTATTTTCACAGCACCATTGGAATCATCTGCTTGAGTCCAATTAAATGGCGCATACCCAGCCTCAAGGCCTACCTTTAATGACCCCTCTTCATTACTAGCATCTGCTGAACTGCTACTGCCTGTCCCACATCCTGATATTAATAAAAACAAATATGAGAAGATTATCATCATTAATGATTATATGTCTTGTGGGAATTTTATTAATATCAGGATGTGGGACAGGCAGTAGCAGTTCAGCAGATGCTAGTAATGAAGAGGGGTCATTAAAGGTA
>DUTQ01000359.1 GCA_012841995.1 Thermoanaerobacterales bacterium
CATATTTACCTGGATACCGTTTAGATCATTTTGACTGATGACATCCTCAATTTTTTTCTCTAACTCTAAAAACTGTCTGTGCTCAAGTTCAGAAACAGGGCTCTGACCCATTTCACCCTCCTCAATAAATTCTCCTTCTTGCAGCGTTTTGCCCCCATAAATAATTCCCAGTGATCCCTGTAAAGATGTCATCGCAAGATCGAATTTTTGAGTGTCCACGCTTGAAAGAGAAAAGAGAAGTACAAAAAATATTAGCAACTGTGTCATGAGATCCCCATATGTTGTCATCCACAAAGGGGATCCCGGAGCCTGATCATCATTATTATCGCGTCGTCTCTTGCCACGCAATATCCTCACCACTTTCTGAAGCACTAGATGACTTTATATCATCTCTCTTTTTTGGAGCTAAAAATGCCTTCAGTTTTTCTTCAATAATCCTGGGGTTTTCACCGGCTTGGATAGAGAGCATGCCTTCGATCATGACTTCTTTTAGTAATATCTCTTCCCTGCTTCGCACTTTAAGTTTTCCAGCTACTGGCAAGAAAAACAAGTTGGCAAATAGCGCACCATAAAATGTTGTAACAAGTGCAACAGCCATGCCTGGACCTATAGCAGCAGGATCATCCAGCTTATTCAACATATTAATTAAGCCAACAATAGTACCAATCATACCAAAAGCTGGTGATAGAGCACCCATTGCTTCATACATGCCTTGCCCTTCTTTATGCCTTTCTTCAAGAAATATAAGCTCTGTCTCTAAAATGCTTTTGACAAGCTCAGGATCTGTTCCATCTACTATAAGCAATATTCCCTTTTGCAAAAAAGCGTCATCAAGTTGATATGCGGCTTCTTCTAAAGCCAACAATCCTTCTCTTCTAGCTGTTTCAGCTAAACTCACTATTTTATCTATAACTTCTCCTGCTTCTAATTGCTTTTGAAAGAAGGCTATCTTTGTTATCTTTGCTAAATCAATTATTTTTGAAAGTGGATAATTTACAAGTATAGCTGCAAAGACTCCGCCAAAGACAATTAGAGCAGAAGCTAAATCCAAAAACGCTTTTAGCGTACCACCCATATAAATAGCCCATAAGAAAACAACTATACCGCCTATTATACCTGCAATTGTAGCTATATCCAAAAGCTACACTTCCCTTCGATGCTTTTAATCTATGTTATTTATTACTAATATTTTCCTTTTATATTCGATTACTTTTTTTACGATTTCGGCTTTTTTTTCATTTACAACAAGTTTTTTACCTGACGTCAATGTCAGGACTGTATCAGGTGTGGTCTCAATGGTCTCAATAAGCTCTGCGTTTACTACAAATTTCTTACCATTTAGTTTGGTGAGCTCGATCATATTACAACACCTCTTATGGCCAGACCCTCACGTGGGCCTGGCCTCTATTTTACCTCTTAAGGTTTACAAGCTCTTGTAGCATTTCATCAGATGCCGTTATTATCCTTGAATTTGCCTGAAACCCTCTTTGAGTGATAATCATCTGAGTAAACTCTTCAGAAAGGTCTACATTTGACATTTCAAGTGAACCCGGTGAAATGCTTCCTCGCCCCCCAGTCCCTGGCTCACCCACATTTGGCTCTCCTGAATTATTGGAATATTCATAAAGATTTTGCCCAGACTTCATCAGACCACCGGGGTTGTTAAAATTGGCCAAAGCAACCTGTGCCAGCTCCCTGTTTTGACCATTGTCAAAACTCCCTGAAACAGTCCCCGTGATGTCAATAGTTATGTCTTTTAATGTGCCAGCAGGATAGCCATTCCTGGATGAAATATCTATTGAGGTTTCCCGGGCAAACTGAGTCACTTTGTTAAAATCCGGCGTAAAGGTAATTGTATCAGCACCAGACACTGTAATAGAAATTTGATTTAACCCTCCTGTTGCATCTTTATCATAGTTGCCATCATTTTTGAAGACCAATGTCCCTGTCCCATCAGTAATGTTATATTCAGGTGCACCATAAATATTATAATCCCAAGTATTTTCTGTGGACTTCCTGAAACCTATATTGAGTTCATGTTCATTTCCCTTTGAATCATAGACTTTGAACGGAATTATATAATTGTAATATTCATCTTTTGTTGGATCAGTTTCTGTAGGTGTCACATCTGAGTCATTTAAGTTGTTCGCAAATTTGACCTCATCTGTGGCCCTTGCCGGGACCATCATTCCCTTTTGGATTACGATTGGCCCAACATTTTGAGGGGATTTGTTTTGAATCTCCTCTGTTAGGTCAAACTGCCAACCGACTACTTTTAGCCCATTTGCTGTGTTTACAAAGTTGCCTTCTTCATCAAATTGAAAGTTTCCTGCCCTAGTGTAATATTGATGTTTGCCATCACTCAACACAAAGAAGCCATCTCCTTCCACAGCAAGGTCTGTTATATTGCCAGTGGCCTCTACACTTGTTGGAGAGTGTATGGTATCAATAGTTGCTATAGTCATCCCAAGCCCCACTTGCATGGGATTTGTACCTCCCCTATTACCTTGTGGGGAAGAAGCTCCCCTCATAGTCTGGCTCAAGGCATCCTGAAACGTTGCCCTGCCTTTTTTAAATCCCACGGTATTTACATTGGCTATATTGTTTCCGATGACGTCCATCTTTACCTGATGATTTCTGAGGCCCGTTACACCGGAAAACATTGACCGCATCATAGCATTTCCTCCTTATTTTTGTGCCTGCTCCTTCAATCATTCCAGAGCATCAAGCCTCCTTTACGGTCCGGCTTATAGTATCACGGCACCATCTATATTTGTAAAAACATTTTGTTTTATGCTCGGCCCATCAATGGCCGTAATCACTGTCCTGTTTTTAATGCTCACAACAAATGCCTTATCATCCATTAAAACAAGAGATTCTCTAACACCTTTTTTCTCGGCCTTGTCAACAGCGTCATTTAATCTTTTCATATCAGAGGAATCCAGCTTGATATCTCTCGTATCCATTCGCATTTTGGCGTGTCGTGATATTTTTAGTGCTCTTTCATCAACTTTTTGCTTTAATATTTGTTCAAAGCTGTTTCCATCTTTAGATATCTGCTGCCTTTTAATTGCTATATCAGAAGGGCCGGTTTTTTTGTCAACCCTATTGACAATTCTAGAATAATCGTACATAAAGCCCCACCCTTATCTTTATCTTAGTTCACATATGTCTTCTATAGAAACTTTAATCTCATCTTCGCCTATCAAAGCCTTTATACCGCTTTTCTCAAAAACAATCCCTTTGACTTCTCCACTAAATTCATTTTCTCCATCGAAAGCCTTTGCCGTTTTCCCGATTATATTAAGCGCTGAAAGGCTTGCCAGTTGCATGTTGAGATTTTGCATCTGTTCTAAAGAGCTGAATTGTGCAAGTTGTGCAATATATTCTTTGCTGTCTAGCGGTTCTAGCGGGTTTTGATTTCTCAATTCTGTAACTAATAGCTTTAAAAAATCATCTTTTCCTAATACAGCTCCTTCTTGATTTTTTTTTATATCATTCGCTTTAAATGTAGAGTAATTTGTATTTATTGTATTCACCATATCCCCTCCCTTTTGTCAAATCACATAATTAATGCTGCTCTCCCTATCAAAAGCGTTTCTGGTATATGTATGTTCTATCTCGTCTACTTCTTCGCTCTGCCTGAATTTAGCCCTTTTATATGAGCTGTAATTATCCCTTCGGGAAAAATTCTGTTCAAATGAACCAGTTTGCCAATTATCACTCATCTCATAGATGTTGATATCAGTCAAATGCATGTTTTGTTGTTTGACTTGATCTTTTAAATCCTGTAAAGAAGATTGCATCATTTCTCTTACACGGTTGTTTTGTATAAAGAGCTTTGCCTTCATTCCATTTTCATCTGACATAACTTTTATTAAAACCTTTCCCAGATAATCAGGTTTTAAACTTACACTTAACTCTTTGTCAGGGCCTTTTACAGCAAGGTGCACTTTGTGGATAATCTGCTCTATAACTTCTAAATTGGCTTCAGTATCAGATTGTGGAATGTTTACAGTTTTTGGTATAATAGCATCGCCATTGCTTTTAATATAATTTGTAAATGTCTGTCCTTCAAAATAACCCTGGCCTTGAGACTTTAGGTTAATATCGCGTTTTACAATAAAATCGGATTCACGAATTTCATTCTGTTCAAGCCTTGATGATATCAGGTCTTTTTCGCCAAGATTCTTTTTTTCAAGTGAAATAGCTTTGATATTGTTTTCATCGCTATTTTCTTTTAATTGGCCTTGATTGATATTCTTATCTTTTATCTCTACTGTCGAAACACTAAATGCCTTGTCTAAATCTTTGCCAGCTATTTCGTTATCAGTTTTATCTATTATATTTTCTTTAGTAAGTTGCATTTCGTTTAGTTTTTCCAGGAGATGCTTTATGTTCTCTTCTGGAAAAATCTTATCAATTACTTCTGGCTGTGGTAGCTGCGTATCCATATTCGCACAAAATTGTTCGACGATTTCTGGACTTATTTTGTGTTTTATTAAATAATCGTTCACAATATCTTGTATATATTCACTTGACAAATCTACAGTCTCCATTTGATAAAAAATATTTTCTAATGGGTTTTGTCCTGTTAGAATAGCAGCATCTTCTTGTTTTACTGTAAAATCCTGATTGACATCTATATCATTCGCTACATTTTCTTTATTGAGTACCAGTAAGAGTTGATACAAATAATTCAAAGTATTGACCTCTTCATCTTTTAATTCATTTACTATTGTATTATCTTTACCAGCATCTTCTTCATTAAACTCTACTGACTTTAATAGAGATTCAAAAACCCCATCACCGCTATCTGACGCCTTTTTATTCGCAACATTTTTTGCACCAATACCTATAAGTGCCGCATCAGGTATGGTTTCTGTCATCACTCTCATCACCCCCTTTCAAATGCCTTTTGTTAACCTCCCATCTTTTTTGTTAAAGTAGCTGCTCTTTTCACATCCATATTTGACAATATGCGGGAAACTACATCTTTTCTCATATTTAACAATAGCTGTATTATAAAATCATCATCCATTGTTTGTAATATTTCTGCCGCTTTCCTCACATCCATCAGCTCATAGTACTCTGATAGTTCTTTTATGTCTTTTATGACTTTGTTTTTGCCCATCAATGTCAGTTGATGTTCTTTTAAATCCAGCTCTGTTTTTAAGTCCTCCATCGCCTTTTGTTTCATTTCAATTTCCTGTTCTCTGTCATCGAATTCCTGTTGCTTTTCTTCAAGCTCTTTTATCTTTTTGTCTAATTCCTGCATCCTCTTTTCAGTTTCAGTTTTGTTTTTTTCAAGTGACTCCTGCTGTGTCTTAAAATATTCTGATTCCTTTATTGCCATTCGAAAAACAGGTATGTTTGAAAAGATGCTCTTGGTAAAAGGACTCATTTTGCTTACATCTCTAAA
>DUTQ01000360.1 GCA_012841995.1 Thermoanaerobacterales bacterium
AGATATAAATAAAGAAACAACAGGATATTGTGCTGAAGATTTTAAAGGTGAACCCATAGATATGGACCTTCAAGTAAAGATATTTGAAAAACACTATGACCCCGTTGAAATCGGAGAGTATTATGATTTTATTGACAAAAGAGTAGTTAAAAAATACAGATATGAAGAACGGCGGGAACTGCTGACTTCCATAAAGGGCAGGTCAGATAAAAAGGGCGTATTTAAGCTAGACTTCCCGATTAGAAAAGAAAAAAACTATGAAATAGAGGTTACCGGGAAAGACACGAGGGGAAATAAAATCTGCACAAATACTTGGTTTATGCTGTATGATTTTTATGACACCTATCGGCAAAACCGGTATGAATTAAGAACAGATGATGAGGATAAAACCAAATACCGATTAGGGGAAGAAGCAAATATCAAGCTTTTTTACAACGATCAAGCAGTCGCTCCCACAGAAAAGGGCAAGATGCTCTACATGGAGCTTAAAAATGGATTAAAAAGCTACAAGGTAACAGACAAAACATCCGAGAAATTTATATTTAGTGACGAATATCTGCCAAACACCTATATATGTGGGGTGTATTTCGATGGTGAAAGGATCTATAAAGCCGGTGTCAAAGACCTGTTATATGATTTTGAAGAAAGACAGCTCGATATAGATGTAAAATCCGATAAAAAGTCGTATAGGCCAGGTGATACTGTAAATCTAGATATTACTGTAAAAAAACCCGACGGCACACCTGTTAGGGCTGAAGTCAATATAAGCGTTGTAGATGAGAGCTTTTTCACTTTATGCCAGCAGGATGTAAATACCGCCGAATCCATATATGATTACTGCATGGATACTGGAATACTTCTGGACTATGTCTCATATAGGGAATTAGACATTAATAAAGGAGGGGCTGAAGGCGGTGGTGAAGGCGGAGATGGAGGATTAAGACAGGACTTTGAAGATACGGCATTTTTTAAATCAGTTAAAACAGATCAGAAAGGCAAAGGCAGTATAAGCTTTAAGCTTCCGGACAATTTGACGTCTTGGAGAATAACGTATCAGGCCATAACCTCTGATGTATATGCCGGAAATGGAACGCTCAACATAAATGCAAAAGTTCCGTTCTTTGTAGACCTCATAATGTCTGATAAATACTTGATTGGCGATGCTCCGCATATAAGTGCAAGGGCATTTGGAACAGGCCTTGGCGCAAACGATATGGTGGATTATGTGGCAAAACTTGAAGATGAAAAAGGGGAAACAGTGGAGATAAAAAAATCCAATAAGGCAAGAAAGTATACTGATATAGACCTAGGGCCATTAAAAGAAGGCAAGTACAACATTACCGTTGAGGCGAAAAGCAAAAAGCATTCTGACGGCGTAAAAAGGGAGATTCAAGTTGTAGATTCAACACTTGATGTCATGAAGACAGACCACATGCAATTACTAGAAGGCATCAAACTTCCGGCAGCGAAAGGGTTTACAATTTTAAACTTTTACAACAAAAGCGCTTCACTCTACTATGAGGCTTTAAATTCATTAAAATGGTCTTGGGGTGAACGGGTAGACCAAGTACTTGCAAAACATGTATCCCAAAACATGCTTGAACAAGGATTTGATGAAAATCAAATTAAAGAAAAGGCTAATTTTACCAGCTATCAAATTGACGATGGGGGAATTGCACTATTGCCTTATTCTGACAGCGACCCGGCCATATCCGCCAAGGTGGCTTCACTTGCCGGTTGCGAGTTTGATGAAAACGCTCTAAAAGGTTACTTTTATAGCATCCTTGAAGACAAGGAATCCACCAAGGATGATGTCATATCGAGCCTTTGGGGCTTGGCGGCACTCAAAGAACCAGTGCTTTGCGATATTAACACATTTATGAAGGAAGAAGAGCTTAATATAAGGCAAAACCTGACACTTGGCATTGCCCTTGCGGAGCTGGGCGATGAAGCCGGTGCATCGGATATATATACAAAGACAATCACCAAATACGGCAAAAAGAGCGGGACAACATCTTACTTAAACGCAAAAGGAGATAAAAACGATATACTTGAAATAACCTCATTGGCAGCCGTGCTTTCAACAAAACTGGGGGCAAATGAACGCTATGACCTTTTTGCTTATGTAGCAAACAACAGTGGTGATAAGGTTCTGACAAATCTAGAACAATTGATATGCATATCTGAAGATATCCCAGAAACACACAAAGTGGCATCTTTCACTTATATTTTAGGGAACCAAAAAAAGAATATACAGCTTAAAGGGAACAATAGCTTCAGCCTACTTGTAAAGCCTGAAGAAATAGATAATATAAAATTTGAAGGCATCAAAGGGGATGTAATGGTTTCAGCAAGCTATCCGAGTAAGGTAAAAGATATAGGCAAAACAGATGATAATATAAAGCTGGAAAGAGGCTACATCTCCTTTGGAAAACAGATAAACACCTTCAAGCAGTCTGAATTTGTAAAGATAGTGTTAAAACCGAAATTTTCGGAATCAGCGCCTGAAGGTTTTTACGAAATAACAGATGTGCTACCTTCCGGATTGAGGTTTGTAAGCCACAGAAGTTTAGACGAAAAGATATGCTATCCCATACACAGAAGCGGGCAGACAGTAGTATTTGGCTACTATTACAGCAAAAAAGGACCAAATAAGGACATTGTGTATTATGCCAGAGCGGCAGTGCCGGGGATTTATTCTGCTGACCACGCCGTAATGAAGCACACACAAAGTAATACCACTGCCATAACAGATAAGAGCATAATCAATATAAAGTGAAATGGATGATGAATAAGATGTCAACCGGCAAAGCATTTAAATACAAATTAGTAATTATTACCATATTTGTCTTGATTGCTTTGCTGGTATTCTTTTTGCCAACTTCAGCAAAAAGGCAAAAAGATACAAAAGGAGGTATAGGGGAGAAACAAATCCGAAGGAGAGGAGAAAATTTTTCGCAAAAAAGACTTACGTGCAGATATTTTGATGAGGCACGATTTAAAAGGTCTTTACAGAGCGGCTCAGATGTTGATACATCTAAAATAGGGCACAAAGAAAGAATTAAAGGAGGAATAGTTCCACACCACCTCTTGGCAGACAAAATGATTGCAGATTTTTTTAAGGTGGCTTCAGAATCGAACCCGGAGGTAATAATAGTCATAGGCCCAAACCATAAAAGCGAAGGGACAAAGATGATATATACAGCTGGGTGGGATTGGAATACACCCTTTGGAGTATTAGAGGCTGACAGAGAAATAACAACAAGACTTGCACAAACAAAGACAATTGGCCAGGACTTTGGCCTGATGGAAAGAGAACATTCCATATCATGCCTTGTCCCTTATATAAAATACTTCATGCCTGATGCCAAGATTGTGCCCATACTTATGACAGCTACAGACAAAAAAGATAGTGCAGTCGAGCTTGCCAAATTATTTTGTGAAGTGATAAGAGGCAAAAAATGTCTTTTTATTGCCTCTGTGGATTTTTCTCACTATTTGTCTTTAGAAAAGGCCGATGAAAAGGATGAGATATCCAAACAAGCACTATTAAAAAGAGATATCAACCAAATAAGGGGTATGGGGAATGATTATATGGATTCGAAAATCTCAATTATTGCATTGCTTTTGGCAATGAACGAGTTAGGTGCTGATGAACAGCTGATTTTAGAACACAATAATTCAGCTAGAATAAGCGGGGAAGCCTTACATTCTACAACAAGCTATTTTACAGTTGTTTACTGGTGAGATTAACACACATAACGAAATTATGGAAATATTTATACAAATATGTTATAATATAAAGGATCTATGCGCCTATAGGGCTATTAAGGCATTTGTCGGATAGCCCTGATTTATTATGCAATCAAGTCTAGTAAAATGCTTATACGGTAAATAGGTAAGCAATAGGTGCTCTTTGACAATTACATAAGGAGGAAGTTTCAAATGAAGATCGCTATATTGATTGATGAACCTAGAATTACTTATCTGCCAGGAGAGGAAGGCGCTGGTGAAGATTTACAAAAAAGGAGAACTGTTAAAGGCTTAAAAGAAGTGCTTTCAAAGCGGTTTGAATGTATTGTTATGAAAGCTGATTATAATATCATTTCAAAATTAAAAAAGGAAAAAGTTGATCTGGTTTTCAATCTATGCAATGGCGTAAGAGGAGAAACTAGGTTGGCACAGATACCCGCTCTCCTAGAATTTGCCCAAATTCCGTATACAGGTTCTTCCGTCTTGGGTCATGCTCTGGCAATAAATAAAAACTATGCTTGTAAGCTATTTAAGGAATCTGGTGTACCAACCCCGGATTTTATTTCAATCTATGACTACGATGAATTAGAACAATTAGAGAAGAGAAAAATAAAATTCCCTGTACTTGTAAAACCATGTGATGAGGGTTCAGGAAGAGGCATTCATCAAGACAGCCTTGTCTTTGATATGCCCACATTGATTAGTAAAGTTGGAGAAGAACTTAAAACATACAACCCGCCGATTATGATAACAGAGTATATTAAAGGGCGGGAATTTACTGTAGGGATATTGGGAAATGGCAAAGACATAAAAGTCCTGCCAATACTTGAAATCAGTTTTGAAAAGCTTCCTAAAAACCTTTCAAGGTTTTACAGCTTTGAAGTCAAATCACATTATGAGGACAAAACAATTTTCAAATGTCCGGCTCCATTGGAAGATGATTTAAAAGCAAAAATCGAACAAACTGCCATAAAGGCCTATAAAGTGCTGAATATGAGAGATTACGCAAGAGTAGATATAAGATTAAAAGACAATATTCCGTATGTCCTTGAAATCAACTCACTGCCTGGTTTGTTAAAAGGCTATAGTGACTTTACCAAAATGGCTGATGCCTGCCGATTGGGTTATTCCGGATTGGTTTATAAAATCATTGAAAATGCCATTAATCGCTATAAGCGAAATGACATGAAGACGAAAGTTGTTTAAAAAAAGAATAAGTAGGAAAAAGGTGAAAAGATGAAAAAGATAAACGGCAAATGGTTGATATTAATGGCCTCCATATTGTTCGGTACAACCGGTACGGCTCAAGCCTTTGCCCCTGCAGGGGCCTCGCCCCTTACAGTGGGGGCTGTAAGAATGGTTGTCGGTAAGGGGCGAGGCCCCTGCAGGGGCAAAGGCTTGAGCCGTACCGGTTGTACCGAACAATATGGAGGCCATTAATATCAACCATTTGCCGTTTA
>DUTQ01000046.1 GCA_012841995.1 Thermoanaerobacterales bacterium
ACATCTTAATATATTAAGCACTAGTTCAGGTATGAAGGAAATTTCAAATATTCCATGCTTTGGAAAATTGGATAGGCAAAGACTAGGAGAGATGTTTTTTATTGGTCAGGATGATAAAGGTCAAGAAGTCTATATAATGGGTGTGGGGAATGCAGATAAGATTATAAAAAGGACAATAACAGGTTTTTGCCAGATTTATGAATTAAGAGAGAATAGCATTAATTTTATTGATGTAAGGAGTTGCTATAATTTTTATATATCTATAGGAACTTTTATTTCCCGAGTTGGTTTTTTCCATAAAATAGGAAATCAGCTTTTGATATTTGGTGTTAAGAAAAGCATTCCAAAGTTAGTTAAAATAGTGAAAAAGTGCCAAGATAGGTGAAAAAAATAATGAAGGTAGTTTATTGCTGTTATGGCGGTACACATTCATCAGTTGTTACTGCTTCAATACATCTAGGTATGCTTCCCAGTGATAAAATCCCAAGTTCATTCGAAATTGAAAGGCTTCCTTATTATGACAAGGTAGAACCTAATGAAATTGGGACACCTTTTTTCATGGGCAAGGATGAACTTGGCTGTGAGGTATATATAATTGGGATGATAAACCAGAAACAAGTAGTTAAAAAAGCTATTAAAAGTTTTTTGGAGAACTCTGGAATAGATACAGAAGATCTGTTGATGATTAATACGCTTGGCAACGTAAATATTGTGACAAAGTTTGGAGGCTTTATTTCAAGACGATTAGGACTTGTAAAAGTCGGCAGACAACTTACGATATGGGGAATCAGACAAAAATACTTTGATTTTGTGAGGTTAGCACAAGAAGTTAAAAAAGACTTGGGATCCAAATTAAATCTTGACTTCAAGGACGTTTTTGGCAATAATAGTGATAGTAGTAAGCAAAAAAAGGCGTCATTATACAGAAAGAGGTAAAAATGGATTCTAAAGGACTTATAAAAGCGATCAAAGTGCCGAGTATCGCCCATGAAATCGGGCTTTTGCCTGGTGATATTTTGAATAAGATTGACGGACAGAGTTTTAAAGATTATTTTGAGTATAAATTCATGATAACTGATGAAGAACTGGAACTGGAAGTGGATAGAAACGGAACAATAAAACTGTATCATGTTTATAAAGATTTTGATGATGATTTGGGAATAGAATTTGAAAAACCACTTTTAGATGATATAAAGCGTTGTAAAAACAGGTGTATTTTTTGCTTTGTGGATCAAATGCCTAAAGGGCTTAGAAAAACACTTTATGTTAAAGATGATGACTACAGACTATCGTTAATGAGTGGCACTTATATCTCTTTAACGAATTTATCACAGCAAGATCTTAAAAGGATAGTAACCCTTGGGATAAGTCCACTTTATGTATCAGTGCATGCTACTTGCCCTGAAACAAGAAAATTTCTTTTAAGAAATCCAGATGCTGTAGATGTTATGGAAAAGTTGAGATTTTTTGCTGATAATGGTATTTCTGTTCACTGCCAAGTGGTTTTATGTCCGGGGATAAATGATGGAGAAATACTCGATAAAACAATAAGCGATCTTTCTACTCTCTGTCCCAATGTACTGTCAATTGCGTTGGTACCAGTTGGACTTACGAAATACAGGGAAGGTCTTTATCCTGTAAGGCCATATACTAAAATGGAAGCTGAAGAGATAATAACTAAAGCAGAAATTTTTCAGCAAAGCTTTTTAGATATATATAATACTAGACTTGTTTTTTTGGCTGATGAGTTTTATATAAAGGCAGGGATAGATATTCCATGCTATGAAGCATATGAGACATTCTGCCAACTTGAAGATGGTATTGGCTTGCTGGCTTTACTAAAAAAGCAGCTAGATGAAAATATACACAACATTCCGGAAGCCCTCCATGACAAAAGAAATGTGAGCATAGTTACTGGTTATTCAGCTGCAAAATATCTTCAGGATTATCTTTCTCCACTTTTAAAAATAGAAAATTTTACTTATAATATATTTCCAATAGTAAATGATTTTTTTGGATCATCAGTGACCGTAACTGGTTTAATTTGCGGGGTGGACATAGTAAAACAACTAAAGAATAAGAAACTGGGTGACGAGGTTTTAATTCCGGAAGTTATGTTAAAGGATAAGACATTTTTTTTAGACGATATGACAATAGACGAACTTGAAAATATTTTAGATGTGAAGTTGACTGTAGTAGATATGAATGGAAGTAAACTACTTGAGACTATGCTAGGAATTAAATTGGAGGAAAAACCATGAACTTTACCGTTGCTATAGTTGGCAGACCTAATGTTGGGAAGTCGACTCTATTTAACCGAATAATCGGCAGAAGAATTTCTATAGTGCACGATAAGCCAGGGGTTACTCGTGATAGAATATACGGGAAAGCCGACTGGAATGGAAAAAAATTCACAATAGTTGATACTGGTGGGATTGAGACTTTAACAAACGATGTTATATTAAATCAAATGAAACGTCAAGCTGACTTTGCAATTGAAACAGCTGATGTAATACTTTTTATGGTTGACGGAAAAGACGGGTTAACATCACAAGATGAAGATGTAGCTCAATTACTCAGAAAGAGCGGAAAACCAATATTGCTTGTAGTAAATAAAGTTGACAATTATACCCGTATATCACACCATTATGAATTTTTTAAGCTTGGCTTTGGTGAGCCTATATTTATATCAGCAACACATGGAACAGCAGTAGGGGATTTGCTTGATAAAATAACGGAATTTATCAAAGATGATACCCAAAATGACGATGATGATATTATTAAAATAGCTGTAGCCGGCAAACCAAATGTTGGCAAATCATCACTGGTAAATGCCATTCTAGGTGAGGAAAGAGCAATTGTAAGCAATATTCCAGGGACTACAAGAGATGCAATAGATACTAGTTTTGAAGCATATGGTAAAAAAATGGTTATTATCGACACCGCTGGAATGCGAAGAAAAAGCAGGGTTAAAGAAGATGTTGAGTATTATAGCAATGTTAGAGCAATTACTGCTATTGAGCAAGCGGATATTGTATTAATTGTAATAGATGCAACTACCGATATCACAGAGCAGGACAAAAAAGTAGCAGGTCTTGCCCATGATGCTGGCAAAGCCTCTATTTTTGTTATAAATAAATGGGATTTAGTTGAAAAGGACGAAAACACAATAAATAGGTACAGACAAAACATAAGAAATGAGTTTATCTTCATGCAGTATGCTCCAATGATTTTTGTTTCAGCAAAAACCGGGCAAAGAGTAGAGCGAATATTAGAGCTCATCAATTTTGTAATGGATCAGTATACATTTAGGGTTAAAAAGAGATTATTAAATGAGTTAGTCCGTGAAGCAACTCTTATGGTTGAACCGCCAAGCATTAAAGGAAGAAAATTGAAAATATATTTTGCAACTCAAACAGGAATAAAACCTCCAACCTTTTCTTTCTTTATTAACGATAGGAAACTCTTCCATTTTTCATATATGAGATATCTTGAAAATAGGTTGCGTGAAACTTTCGGTCTTGAAGCAACTCCTATTATAATCAAATCACGAGAAAAGGAGGCAAGTCGATGAAAGTAATAGCGATAATTATTAGTTACCTTATTGGCTCGATTTCTACAGCGTATCTTATAGTAAAACATACTAAAGGCGTAGATATCAGAACTGTAGGAAGTAAAAATGCTGGTGCTACTAATGTAAAGAGAATAGCTGGCACAGGCCCTGCTATTGCGGTGCTTATTTTAGACATATTAAAAGGAGTTATAGCAGTATTTTTGGGCCGCTGGATTGGTGGACCTATATTATCGCTATGGTGTGGGGTTGCAGTTATTATAGGGCACAATTGGCCATTGTTCTTTGGACTAAAAGGCGGAAAAGGAACTGCCACTTCATTGGGGGTTATATGGTCAGTTACTACTTGGGAATCATTTATTATTACTGTGATAGGAATTGCAACAATAGCAATAACAAAACATGTATCATTAGGCTCTATAGTAGTAGCTCCACTATTTCCAATATTAGTTACTTTTCATAGAAAATCATTTTTTTATAGCATATTTGCCATCATACTTATGTTTATGACACTGTTTAGGCATAAAGAGAATATAAAGAGGATATTGCAGGGGAAGGAACCAAAGTTAGGAGAAGAGAAGAAAAGGGTTAGATGAGAAGAAGTATAATTAGGGGGCGTTGTTTATGAAGGCAGCTGTTATAGGTGCCGGCAGTTGGGGTACAGCTTTAGCACAAGTGTTAGCGCAAAACAATGTACCTGTTCATTTATGGGCCAGAAGAGAAACTTTGGCGAAAGATATAAAAGAGCATGAAGAAAACCGCGAGTACTTACCTGGGGCAAAACTTTTGCCGAATATACATATTTCATCAGATCTAGAAGAATCTCTAAATAACGCTGATTTAGTTGTAATGGCATTACCTTCGCATACCATGAGTAAAATGATAAAAACGTCTTATAAGTATTTAAAAAAAGGAGTTATAGTGGTTAGTGCCTCAAAAGGATTAGATTTAGAAAGTTTGAGGCGAATGTCTGAGGTTTTATCTGACGAAATTCCTAAGGAGATTACATCAAATATTGCTGTTATATCTGGGCCAACTCATGCCGAAGAGGTTGTAAGAGGTCTACCTACAGCTGTAGTTGTTGCTTCTAATAAAAAAGACGTAGCTGAAAATGTTCAGGATGTATTCATGAATAGTAATTTTAGGGTATATACCAATCCTGATGTTATTGGTGTTGAATTGGGTGGAGCATTTAAAAATATTATTGCAATATGTTCAGGTATTTCAGATGGATTAAATTTTGGTGATAATTCTAGGTCTGCACTTATGACAAGAGGCATGGTAGAAATTACAAGACTTGGTATTAGATTAGGTGCAAATGCTGCAACTTTTGCAGGTCTTTCTGGAATAGGTGACCTTATTGTAACATGTAGCAGTAATTTCAGTAGAAACCGAAGAGCAGGCATAGAGATAGGTCGTGGCCGAGATATAAAAGACATAATAAATTCTACACAGATGGTCATTGAGGGTATCAACACGACTAAAGCCGCTTATCAACTTGCAAAAAGGCTAAACATAGAGATGCCTATAACAGAACAGGCTTATGAGGTTTTGTTTTGTCAAAAGGATCCAAAAGAGGCTGTGACGTGTCTCATGACCCGGAAAGGTAAGCACGAGATTGAAGATATAGTATCATTTAAAAAATGTGGTTGGTAAAAAACGTGGTTTTCCACGTTTTTTTGTTTTTTATGTAATAATCGAAAGACCTTGTCATATATATATATTGTATATTAATCGAACCCACCCCTCCTCTGGGAAAATACTTTTAAATTCCTAAAAGCCGTCTTTCCTTAATCCATTGTTATAGGATTCATTTTACTTTATTGGGGATAGCCGGGAATTTATTTAAAGTTAAAATAGGAAAGGGGGGGAAGCATAAAAAAGGAGGGCAAGTTATGGAGAGATATGATCTTTTCAGAGATATCGGAGAAAGGACCGGAGGAGATATTTATATAGGTGTTGTAGGACCAGTGCGAGCAGGAAAATCTACTTTTGTGAAAAAATTTATGGAGTATTTGGTGATTCCAAATATCGAAGACGTAAATGATAAGACAAGAGCGAAAGATGAACTTCCACAAAGCGGTGCGGGCAGGACTATCACAACGGCTGAACCCAAATTTATTCCGAGTGAAGCTGTGGAAATAACTTTTAAAGATAGTATTAAATTTCGTGTGAGACTGGTGGACAATGTGGGCTATACTGTAAGAGGTGCTATGGGCTATGAAGATGAGAATGGTCCTAGAATGGTATCAACTCCATGGTTTGAAGATGAAATACCTTTTCAAAAAGCGGCAGAGATTGGTACGCGAAAGGTCATTGAAGAACATTCAACCATAGGCTTGGTTATAACAACTGATGGTTCTATAACTGAAATCCCCAGGGAAAACTATGTAGAAGCAGAAGAGAGGGTAGTAAGTGAGCTAAAAAACATAGGTAAACCCTTTGTTATCATTTTAAACACTGCCAGGCCTACAGATGAAAGAACAACAGATTTGAAAGAAATACTGCAATCCAAATACGATGTTCCGGTTATTCCTGTAGATTGTTTAGAGCTAGAAGAAAAAGACATATATTCCATATTGGAAGAAGTACTATATGAATTTCCTCTTATGGAAATAAATATTCATATGCCTAAATGGGTAGAAGTTCTAGAAAAAGACCATTGGTTACGCAAAAAGTTTGAAGATTCGGTAACGGAAACTGTAAAAGATATTCATAGATTGAGGGATATGGAAAAAGCGTTGGCTATTTTTAATACATTTGATTTTATTGATGAAGCTAAGATAAGAGAAATGAATCTTGGTGTTGGTATTGCAGAAATAGAAATGAGTGTCAAGAAGGATCTATTCTACAATGTTTTAAGTGAACTTTCTGACATGACTATTGAAGGTGATCATCATTTAATGAAAATAATGAGAGAATTGACATGGGCAAAAAAAGAATATGACAAGATAGCTAATGCTCTGGAAGATGTCAGAAAAGTGGGATATGGCATTGTTCCCCCTCAATTAGATGAATTGGCGCTTGAGGAACCGGAAATTATTAGGCAGGGTACGAGGTTTGGCGTTAAGCTAAAAGCTGTTGCGCCTTCTATACACATGATAAGGGCAGATATACAAGCAGAGGTTTCTCCAATAATAGGTACAGAAAAGCAAAGTGAAGAGCTTTTAAGTTATCTACTTAACGAATTTGAAAGTGATCCATCAAAAATATGGGATACAGAGATATTTGGGAAGTCACTAAATGATTTAGTAAGAGAAAGCATTCAGAATAAGCTTTTCCATATGCCTGAATCGGCTCAAGGAAAACTGCAGGAAACGCTGCAACGCATTGTAAACGAAGGAAGTGGAGGTCTGATATGCATAATACTTTAAAGAAGTTTGCTTGCTCATGAATATTGATGCATTTGTTTGTTTTCACGATTTATAATATCCATTTTCGAAAATTGAATTTTAATATGATAATAATTAATGTAATTCCCAATTATAGAATGACAAAGGCTTTTTTAAGCCTTGCTTTTTTTTTATGCATATGGTATAATGTCTCCCGCGTAAATATAAATGTTTTTGTCTCATGAACAAAAAGGGGTGCATTTCTTGATTAATAAGGGTCAGTTCTACATAATCAAAGACGAGATTTTACCCGATATTGTCAAAAAGACCGTTAAAGCAAAAGAACTTTTAAAAAATCACAAAGCAAAGACAATAAATGAAGCCACTGAAATGGTAGGTATGAGCAGGAGTGCTTTCTACAAGTATAAGGATTATATCTATCCTTTTTATGAAGCAAGCCATGAGAAAATAGTAACGATTTCAATGATATTACATCATCAACCCGGTGTATTATCAAGCATTCTGGATGAGATAGCAGGTGCTCATGGAAATGTTTTAACAATCAATCAAAATATACCCAGTCAAGGTTTAGCTAATGTTACTATTTCCTTTGAAACAGGGGCACTAATAAAAAACATAGAAGAATTAATAAAATCAATAAATGATAAAGACGGTGTTCAGAAAGTCGAAATTATAGCCCAAGAGTAATTTTAAGGAGAGGATAAAATTGGTAAATATTGCAGTACTAGGTCTTGGAACTGTAGGATCAGGGGTAGTTGAATTACTTAAACTAAATGAAGATGCCATTTCAAAACGACTAGGCGATGAGGTATGTGTCAAGAAAGTGTTAGTAAAAAACCTAGAAAAGAAGAGATCAGAACTAGTTGAAGGCAAGGTAACCGATAACTTCAACGAAATTGTTGAAGATGAAGATATAATGATTGTAGTTGAGTTAATGGGTGGTGAAGAACCTGCTTTAACATATATTAAACAGGCACTTATATCTGGTAAGCATGTAGTAACAGCAAATAAAGAAATAATTTCAAAACATGGGAAGGAACTTTTTAATCTTGCTGAAGAACATGATGTAAACCTCCTTTTTGAAGCAAGTGTTGCTGGAGGAATTCCAATAATAAGGCCCATGAAGAATTGTCTTGCGGCAAATAAAATTGAAAAAATCATGGGGATATTAAATGGAACTACCAACTATATTTTAACTCAAATGACTGATGAGAATAAGAGCTTTGATGTTGCTTTAGATGAGGCAAAAATAGAGGGTTATGCTGAAAGCGATCCTACTGATGACATAAAAGGATTTGATGCTGCAAGAAAAATTGCAATTCTTTCATCAATAGCGTTTAATACAAGAATAACTTCAGACAAGGTATATACAGAAGGTATAGACAAATTGGACCTTTTGGATATAGAGTATGCTAAGGAATTGGGATATTTAATTAAGCTGGTAGCTATGGCAAAAAAACATGAGGATAAAGTTGAGGTTTCAGTTGTACCAATACTTTTAAATAAGGAACATCCGCTTTGTGGTGTAAATGGCCCATTTAACGCAATTGTTCTAGAGGGCAATGCTGTCGGTCGAGTTATGTTTTATGGTCAGGGTGCAGGAAAAATGCCAACAGCAAGTGCAGTAGTTGCGGATATTATGGCAGCTGTAAGAAGCGATAATGGAAATAAACTTTATTGTACATGCTACAATGAGTTAGATGTAATGGATCCCGGCCTTTCAAGAACGCAATTTTATATAAGGCTAAGGGTAAAAGATAGGCCTGGGGTATTATCAAAGATTTCCGGTGCTATGGCGGAAAACGAAATAAGCCTATCAAAGGTTTTTCAGAAACATACTATGAATGGTACAGCTGAAATCGTAATGGTTACTTATGAAGTGCCATTTAAAAATTTACAAGAAGCGCTAGAAGAGATTCAAGCATATAAACAGATAGAAGAAATTGCAAGTGTAATAAGAGTTGAGGAGGAATCTTAATTGGCCAATAGAGTAGGGGTTATTGAAAGATATTTTCCATACCTTCCTGTAAAAGATTCAAAAAACATCGTTTCTCTTTGTGAAGGCAGTACACCACTTATTAGGGCAAAAAACCTAGAAAACTATCTTGGAACAAAAGCAGAGATTTATTTGAAATACGAAGGCCTAAATCCCACTGGTTCATTTAAGGATAGAGGGATGACGGTGGCTGTATCAAAAGCTGTTGAAGATGGGTCAGGTGCAGTAATCTGTGCTTCTACTGGAAATACTTCTGCAGCAGCTGCGGCTTATGCAGCAAGAGCTTCGATTAAGTGTGTTGTATTAATACCAGATGGTGCCATAGCAATGGGTAAATTAGCTCAAGCTATAGCATATGGGGCCAAGGTTATTGCCATAAAGGGTAATTTTGATGTGGCTTTAAACATGGTGAAGGACATTTCTGCTAAAAGGCCTATTACTATTGTAAATTCAATTAATCCTTATAGGATAGAGGGCCAAAAAACAGCTTCATTTGAAATTTGTGATTCATTGAATGATTCACCGGATTTTCTAATATTGCCTGTGGGCAATGCCGGAAATATAACTGCTTATTGGAAGGGATTTAAAGAATACTATTCTCTTAAAAAGAGTTCTAAACTCCCTAAAATGATGGGTTTTCAAGCTGCAGGTGCAGCTCCTATTGTTGAAAATAGGGTTTTTGAAAATCCTGAAACCATTGCTACTGCAATAAGAATTGGCAATCCGGCTAGTTGGGAATTTGCAGTAAATGCTGCTAAAGAATCTGGCGGCAACATAGACAAGGTTACAGATGATGAAATATTAGAGGCATATTCAATTCTTGCAAAAAAAGAAGGCGTGTTTGCAGAACCAGCTTCAGCTGCATCTATTGCTGGACTAATTAAAATTAATAAGGAAAAAGGCTTTAAAAAGGGCGAAAAAATAGTATGTGTGCTTACGGGCCATGGCTTAAAAGACCCGGATACAGCTATAAAGAACAATATATCTCCTACTTTAGTAGAAGCAGATATTATGCAATTGGAAAAAGAGATATATGGATAGGAGTTGATGTGATTGGTCCGGGTTAAAGTGCCTGCTACTACGGCAAATTTTGGTTCTGGTTTTGATTGCCTCGGTGCTGCATTAGGGCTTTATAACTATATTGAAATGGATTTTGCAAAAACGGATGAAATAGAGGTAATGGGTGAAGGAGAAAAAACTGTTGAAAAAAACAAGACAAATCTGGTTTATAAGGCTGCATCGAGAGTATTTGATGAGGTTGGCATAAGCAAACCGATTAAAATTAGTCTTGAAAACAATATACCTATAGCTCGTGGTCTCGGAAGCAGTGCAGCTTGTATAGCTGGGGGGCTAGTGGCGGCAAATCAAATATTAGGTGAACCTCTTCCTTTTAGCAGAATTGTGGAGCTTGCTACTCAAATGGAAGGTCATCCAGATAATGTTGTACCTGCATTATTTGGTGGTTTTACAATTTCAATGGTTTATGAGGGTAAAGTAATATATAAAAGATTTTCAATTCCTAACTGGTTGAGATTTGTAGTGGGAATTCCACAATTTAGCATTAGAACTATTGACGCAAGACGGGTAATACCTGAAAAAATAGACTTTTCCGATGCAATTTTTAACTTAAGCCGTTGTGCAATGCTTGTAGCTAGTTTTGCAAAAAACGAGTTATCAAATCTGGATGTTTTTTGTCAGGACAAACTTCATCAGCCTTATAGAAATAAACTTGTACCCGGGATGGAAAAAATAATAAAAACATCAAAACAGCAAGGTGCTATGGCATGCTTTTTAAGTGGAGCAGGGCCGTCAGTTTTGACAATTACATCTGAAGAAAATGCAAAAAAACTAGGGATACAAATGGTAGATATCTTTAAGAAAGAGGGGATAAAGGCACAATACAAGATTTTATCTCCTTGTGATAGTGGTGTAGAGTATATACAGAAGTCCTTTTAGGACTTGAAAATATTAAATTTATCCGTTATAATAAATATACAAATTTGCTGTCTGGGTGTGGCGCAGTTTGGTAGCGCGCTTGAATGGGGTTCAAGAGGCCGGGAGTTCGAATCT
>DUTQ01000361.1 GCA_012841995.1 Thermoanaerobacterales bacterium
ATAAAGGGTAAGATTATCTTGACAAATACAGTTACATGCGATGATGTAAAAATGCTCAGGGACCGAAAAGCGGCCATGCTTATTACAACTACACCAGAGCTTAACGGCAGGTCTTTTGGAACAAATGTAATGGAAGGAGTATTAGTATCTCTTGCGGATAAACCTTATAATTTGCTTACACCAGAAGATTATGATGAGCTTTTAGATAAAATAGGGTTTGCGCCAAGAATAGAGAAGTTTTAAACAATCTTATTTATGAAATTTGAGGTGGAACAAAGTATGGATAATTTTGCGTTTATAGTTCATGCCATAGATATTTCAGACGTGTTTAGGAAATTTAAATTCTTAAAAAACATGCCAGAAGGCATTGTGGAAAAAATCATGGAAAAGGTACCCCCGCAAAAACTTTCGCATATTACAGGAGTTAAAAGTCCGTATAATGAGGTTGAAGGATGGTTTGTGGGATGCACTCTTACAACGAGGCAGATGATGAGGCTTCCAGAGGACTTTGTGATAAAAAAAATAATTCAGACAGGGAAGCTTGCAGAAAAATTAGGTGCAAAGATTGTGGGATTAGGTGCTTTTACAGCGGTTGTGGGTGATGCAGGTATAACGGTAGCTAAAAATCTCAATATTCCTGTTACAACAGGGAATAGCTATACAGTGGCTACTGCTTTGCAAGGTGCTAAAAAGGCAGCTGAAATTATGGGACACGATATAAAAAATGCTGACGTGGTTATAATAGGTGCAACGGGTTCTATTGGCAGGGTATGTGCTGAACTCGCAGCAAGGGAGTGTAGGTTTTTAACACTTGTGGGCAGAAAAACTGAAAAATTAGAGCAAGTTGCGGAAAAAATACTTCGGGATACTGGGCTTGCCGTTAAAATCACATCAAATATCCATAAGGCCTTGAAGAAAGCTGATGTTGTTATTACTGTTACCAGCAGTGTTGATTCGATAATAGATGTAGATGACTTAAAACCGGGAGCAGTTGTATGTGATGTTGCAAGGCCGCGGGATGTTTCCAAGGAAGTTGCCGAAAAGCGTGACGATGTACTGATAATTGAAGGTGGGATTGTTGAGGTCCCTGGTGATGTAAACTTTAACTTTAACTTTGGATTTCCACCAAAAACATCCTATGCCTGTATGGCTGAGACAATGATACTTGCATTAGAACAGCGCTATGAAAGTTTTACACTTGGAAGGGATTTGACAGTTGCTCAAGTGGAGGAGATTTCCAAATTAGCCGATAAGCATGGGTTCAAACTAGCGGGCTTTAGGAGCTTTGAACGAGAGGTAAAGCCTGAAACCATAGAAGCCATTAAGAAAAATGCCCATAAAAAACTACTCGGAAGTCAAGATAAAACTCATCAAGGAAGTGTTAAGAATGAAGGTTAAAATAATTGGCGTGCCAATGGATCTTGGTGCAGACAGGCGTGGGGTAGATATGGGTCCGGCTGCCATAAGATATGCCCAACTTCAGAAGAGATTGAAGAATAATGGGATAAGTGTGAAGGATATAGGGAACATACAAGTGCCAAACCCTGAAACAACAAACATCGATAATATGAGATTAAAATATCTTTCAGAAATAGTGAAAACCTCAGAGCTGACTGCAAAGGAAGTATATGAGGCTTTAAGAGATGGATTTACACCTATTGTTTTAGGTGGAGATCACAGCATAGCCTTGGGCACAATAGCCGGTGTCAGTAAAGCGCTGGGCAAAATCGGTGTCATATGGATTGATGCTCATGGTGATTTTAATACAGAAGAGACAACACCTTCGGGTAATATTCATGGGATGTGTCTTTCTGCCAGCCTGGGTCTAGGCCATCCGGCATTAACTGAAATAGCAGGGTTTTCTCCCAAGATACTTCCTGAAAATACTGTTATTATAGGGGTAAGGGATATAGATAATGAGGAAAAAGACCTCATAAAAAAATCTGGTGTAAACGTGTTTACCATGAACCATATTGATAAATTTGGCATGCGTGATATCATGAAAGAAGCTATCAAGCTTGCTGGAGAAAATACTCAAGGAGTACACTTGAGTTTTGATTTAGATGTATTAGACCCCATGGTAGCCCCAG
>DUTQ01000362.1 GCA_012841995.1 Thermoanaerobacterales bacterium
AAAAAAGGAGTTTTATTAAAAAATTTATATACTATAAAGTCAAGTTTGTGAAATCATGTATAATTATACATGATTCTTGCCTTTTTTCTTATATGATATTTTTTAATATCAACTCTAACTTTGATAAATAGGCATTGACATAAGTTATGCTTGAGTGTATTATTATTAGTAATTAAAATTAGGAGGTCTTTTCAATGTCAGAAACTCAAAATTTAATCAAAATTACAGAGAGTTACAGTGCAAAAAATTATAGCCCACTTCCAATTGTCGTAATTAAAGCTCAAGGCGTTTGGGTGGAGGATCCTGAGGGCAATAAATATATGGATATGCTTAGCGCATATTCAGCAGTCAATCAAGGACACAGACATCCCAAAATTATTTCAGCACTAAAAGAGCAAGCGGATAGGGTTACTTTGACATCAAGGGCATTTCACAATGATAAACTTGGACCTTTCTGCAAAAAAGTAGCAGATTTAACTGGAAAAAACATGGTTCTCCCTATGAATACTGGAGCAGAAGCTGTTGAAACAGCAATTAAGGCTGCTCGCCGTTGGGCACATTTTATAAAAAAAGTGCCTGAAAATTCAGCGGAAATTATAGTCTGCAATAACAACTTTCATGGTCGTACTACTACAATTATTTCATTTTCCTCAGAAGAAGAATATAAGAAAGGGTTCGGGCCTTTCACACCTGGCTTCAAGCTAATCCCTTATGGTGACATTGAGGCATTAAAAAAAGCAGTAACTCCAAATACTGCCGCATTCCTAGTTGAGCCCATTCAAGGCGAGGCAGGTATTCGAATACCAAAAGAGGGTTTCTTGAAAGAAGCATATGAGCTTTGTAAACAAAACAATGTTCTGTTTATTGCTGATGAAATACAGACAGGCTTAGGACGTACCGGAAAGCTCTTTGCGTGTGATTGGGAGGATGTTGTACCAGACGTTTATGTACTGGGTAAGGCATTAGGTGGTGGTGCAATGCCAATATCAGCTGTTGTTGCCGATAAAGAAATATTAGGTCTTTTTGAGCCTGGTTCACATGGTTCAACATTTGGGGGCAACCCTCTAGCTTGTGCTTGTGCTATTTCGGCCCTTGAAATAATCGAAGAAGAAAATCTAGTTCAAAATTCCCTTGAAATGGGAAATTACTTTATGGATAAATTAAAACAAATAAAAAACCCCATCATTAAAGAAGTTAGAGGAAAGGGACTGTTTATCGGGCTTGAACTTTTTGAAAAAGCAAGGCCATATTGCGAAAAACTAATGGAACACGGCTTGTTATGCAAGGATACTCATGAAAATGTAATTCGCTTTGCTCCACCTTTAATAATAACTAAAGAAGAGATAGATTGGGCGATGGAAAGAATTAAAAAAGTGCTGTGTGCTTAAAAAAAAGACTGCCGGCGTTTTGAAAAACGACGACAGTCTTTTTACTCTCAATTCACGTTTTCCGGAACTTGTTTATTTCTTAAGCCACAAGAAGATTGGTGAATTTTTGATTGGCGGGAGTATGTGGGAATCGAACCCACCTCGGAGGTTTTACCCCCGATGCTGGTTTTGAAGACCAGAAGGCCCACCAGGACCTATCTACCCCCTTGCGGTTTACTATTTTAACAAATTTATTTTAAGCTTTCAATACTATTCTTTACTTAATGTCTATTATAAATACAGATTACTTCCTGCTGATCTCTTTTCTCCTATTCTTTTTGTAATCTTCATACTATCCAAGTGCTCTAAAATCGGCACTGCATATTTTCGGGTAGTTTTAAGCATATCCCTAAACTCTGAAACTGTCAATTCATTATTTTCCAAGAAATGGTTTTGCAGTTTCTTAATTGCTTTTTGAATTGATGCTTTAGACACAAAGATCTCATCGTTTAATTTTGTGAGCATACCTTCTGCCAAAAGTCGATACAAAATGTCTGTTGCTTGATTCCTCTGGTTTTCCGGAAATATTGAAATTAGATCTTTTGTAGAAGGTGGAGACCACATGTTTGTGTTGTAAACTTCCATTATTTTATTTTTAATCTCGAGATGCATATCATCTAAAACAACCTCAAAACCAAGCCTTTTTACTGTATTCTTACTAACCTCAAATAAATCCTGCTCTATCCACTTTTCCATCAAACCTTCGAAAAGTCTTTGCTCTAAATTTAATTTACTTCTTAATTCTTCCTTGCTAATGCCATCGCTTATGGGATAGTTTTTATGATAACTCTCCACTATAGCAATAGCCTTATCTTTAAGATTATCACCATATTTTTTATTTAAAACCAAATCTTCCCCATTAATATTTAATAAGACTACCTTATTCTTATCATAAAGATTTCTTATAGTCTTTTTAACCTGGTCAATATTCTTTCCAACATATGGACATATATCTTTAAGAAACATATATCCCTTCCCGAAGGTTTTCAACAGGCCATAAGTAAATTCCTCAATATCCCCATGTAACGCCTTGTTTAAAATATCAATGGAACGTTGCTTTTCTGCCTTTTTTAGCCGTCTAGGATTTGGATAGATTATCTGCCCTCCCCCAATACTTATTATTGGAGAATAGCTTCTAATGACAAAATGATCTTTATATGCACATGCCACCGACTCTTCAAATAATAACTCGGCAAAGCAGTCCTCCCCAGGATTTAATTTTTGTCTATCAAATAACACCATCCTAGCCAATACTTCTTTTGTTCCAACATGGACTCTGACTCTCGCCCTATTTTTTAAAGGCCATGGCGCATCTTCCATAAGTTTTAAATACACATATACTTTTGAAACCGAAAGCAATGTTCCATAAGGTGCTATAACATCGCCCCGATGAATATCATCTGTCTTCACGTCCACTATGTTAAGAGCTGTCCTCTGACCGGCTTCAGCTTCATCTACGCTTTTATCATGGACCTCCAGCGATCTTACACGGGATTTTATTCCTTTAGGGAAAATCTGTATATCTTGACCTGTTTTAACTTTCCCACAGAGAAGACTTCCTGTAACAACTGTTCCAATACCTTGTAAAGAAAATATCCTATCAACGGGCAAGCGAAAAGGGGACTCGAGATCTTTTTTTATGTCATAATTGCATATTTCATCTATAGCCATTCTTAACCTGTCTAACCCTTCCCCAGTTGTAGAAGATACAGGAATTACAGGGAAATTTTCTAAAAATGTTCCCTTAATATGCTGCTTTATGTCTTCAGTCACTAATTCAAGCCACTCATCATCAACGAGATCTGCCTTCGTTATAACAGTAATACCCTTCTTAATATCCAGTATATTTAATATGTTTAAATGCTCCTTGGTTTGAGGCATTATACCTTCATCAGCTGCTATGACAAGAAGCGCAATTTCAATACCACTTACACCAGCAAGCATGTTTTTCACAAATTTTTCATGTCCGGGGACATCTACAATTCCAACTCTTCGGCCTGAAGGCAAAGTCATATGCGCAAATCCAATATCAATTGTAATGCCACGTTCTTGTTCCTCTCTTAGCCTATCAGCATTAATGCCAGTGAGAGCCTTTATTAAAGTGGTTTTGCCATGATCTATATGACCTGCAGTCCCAATTATCAAGTTTGTCATAATACGTCTCCCACCATCTCAACAATATCATTAATAGCACTTGTAGATATAGTCCTCATATCTAATAAATATCTCTCATTTTTTATCCTTCCAATCACTGGTATTCTAGAAGCCCTAAGCCTTTTTGATAGTTCATCAGGTGATAGGCCTTTAATATTAATTGCAACAGCCTTTGTAGGAAACTCTTCACCTGGAAGCGAACCTCCCCCAACCTGTGATTCATCATCTACTATACTTACGCTTCCATTTTCGCCTATCACCTTTTTTAATTTTTCTGCTACTTCTTGTGCCTGTCTTTCCATAACATCAATTGGCCTAGACAACATCTGCAGGATTGGAATCTCCTCTAACATATCATCTCTATAAAACATCAATACCTGTTCAAGAGCCGCAAGTGTTAACTTATCAATTCTCAACGCCCTTGTAAGTGGATGCTTTTTTATCTTTGACACATATTTTTGTTTGCCGATGATTATCCCTGCTTGAGGGCCCCCCAATAACTTATCACCGCTAAATGTTATAATATCAATATCAGCCTTTACTGAATCCATTACTGTTGGTTCTTCCGATATACCATAATGCCCTAAATCAACAAGGACACCGCTTCCTAAGTCCTCCATAACAGGTATATTATGCATTCTTGCCAATGTCTTTAGCTCTTGTTTACCAACTTCTGAAGTAAAACCCCTTATTTGAAAATTACTTGTATGTACTTTCAAAAGTAAGGCAGTATTCTCATTTATGGCCTTTTCATAGTCTTCTATATGTGTGCGATTTGTAGTACCTACTTCAACCAAGTGGGCCCCACTTTGAGCCATAACATCAGGTATTCTAAAACTCCCACCAATTTCAACCAGCTGACCTCTAGAAATAACTACTTCCTTATCTTGCGCCAATGCTGAAAGACAAAGAAATACAGCCCCTGCATTGTTGTTTACAACCAGGGCATCCTGTGCGCCAGTTATATCAGCTACTAACTTGTTTACATGGCTATAGCGTTCACCTCTTGCTCCTTTTTCTAAATCATATTCAAGGTTGCAGTATCCAGATGCTGTATCAAGAATTCTATCTATTGCTTTTTTAGGTAATGGTGCCCGACCAAGATTCGTGTGGAGTACAACACCGGTAGCATTTATCACCTTTTTTAAACTATAAGGTGATTTTGAAAGTTTCGTTATTGAAAGACTTATGACATGTTTTTTTAAATCGTCTTCATCTTTTTCAAAAACAAAATTGCCCTTCTCCAATAATTTTAAAAGCATTAAGCGAACATCTTCTATGCTTTCTCTTACCGCATTTGTAAGCATACTTTTATTGTATTTTTCAGTTAATTCTTGTATCTGGGTTGAATTGAGTACCTCATCAACTTTTGGCAGCTTCTTTAAGACCAGATTTTTATCCAATCCAATCGCTCCTTTAGTTTTCAAGGACAATACTATATTCTGAAGGTTCTTGTACACTTCCTATTACAGCCGCCCATTTAACACCTTTAGCCTTTAAAGTATCCATTAGGGTTTGAACTTTGTCTTGTCTAACAGATATTAATAGCCCCCCCGATGTTTGGGGATCGAAGGCAATGTCAGCCAAGTTTTCTGGAACACTAGACTCTATATAATATTTACCCTCTATATATCTCTTGTTATGATATAAACCTGCTGGTAAAATCCCCATAGATGCCAAATCATCTGCTCCTGGAAATATCGGAATGTCTTTAACATTTATTTTAATAGTAACATCTGATGCAGAAGCCATCTCATAGGCATGTCCCATGAGGCCAAATCCAGTTATATCAGTAATTGAATTGACACCCACTTCTACTGCGGCTTCAGATGCTTCTTTGTTTAAAGTGCTCATGATTTCCACATGCTTTTTCTCTTGAAAACTATCCAACATTTCCGCCTTTAGGGCTGTTGAAACGATTCCAGTTCCAATAGGTTTTGTCAAAATAAGAGCATCTCCAGGTTTGGCATTTGAGTTTGTCAATATCTTATCTGGGTGAATCTTACCTAGCACTGATAAACCATATACGGGTTCAGGATTTTTAATCGAGTGACCTCCTCCTATTATGGCTCCTGCCTCCACCACTTTATCAAAACCGCCAAGCAAAATTCCAGGTAAAATTTCTTCAGCTAAATCCTCTGGACAGCAGACAATGTTTAAAGCCAGAAAAGGCCTCCCGCCCATTGCATAAACATCGCTTAAAGCATTACAGGCGGCAATCTGTCCAAATGTATATGGATCATCCACAATTGGCGTAAAAAAATCAGTGGTGCTTATTATCGCTTGATTTTCGTTTATCTTATAAACAGCCGCATCGTCGGAGGTATTAATTCCAACTAATAAATTTTCATCATCAATTATAGGTATTTGTCGCAGTACCTGCGCCAAGGCCTGTGGGGCCAATTTAGCCGCTCACCCAGCGCTACATGTCAGCTCTGTAAGCTTTATCTTTTTCAAAATAAACACCTCCTAATGGTTAAAATTTGTAGTAGATATAAAGTATCCACCGATGTTAGACTTACTTATCTTACACTGATTTGCTCTTTTATCTGTTCAAACTTCTTTTCTCCAATACCTGATACGTTTTTTATTTCTTCAATTGAAGTAAAAGGTCCATTTTGACTTCGATAATCTATTATTTTTTGGGCAGTAGCAGGCCCAATCCCCGGAAGTGTGTCTAATTCCTGCAAATTAGCTTTATTTATATTTATCTTGTTACTGTTTCCAGAAGTAAATCCATTTATAATCCCTGATTGAAATGTTTCGCTTGGCTGGTCTGTTTCAGGAAACTCCCCGATCTTTGGCACATATAGGGCATCTTCATCTTGAAGTTTTTGAGCAAGGTTGATTTTAAACAGATCTGCCTCTTCAAGACATCCACCAGCCAAATCAATTACATCTTTTACCCTTGCCCCATCATCAAGTGAATATACTCCAGGGTTTCTAATTGCTCCCATTACATATACCATTATTTCGCTTGTCTTGTCCTCATCAGCTGACGATGATACCGGAATAGTATCATCTTCTTCAAGCTTGAATGCTATATCTGGTTTAGATTTAAAAAAAGCATAGTATGTAGTAATACAGCATAAAATTACCAATATTAATAGAAATCCAAACAGAATCTTTTCACGCTTGCTAAAATCAGGCATCTCATTCACCCCCGAGGATATATAAGGGCCACACTAATTTACTGATATAATTCCATGATTTTATACAAACTACTAATATTAATACTTTCCCTCAATTCGTTAGCCCATTTTTCATACTGCATTTCCTTAAATTTTTTAAAATCAGTATATGTTCCAATATTATTCTCACTAACTTTATCAGCAGCACATTTCAAGTAGTTTACAAAACGAGATAAAAATTCACTTTCTTCAAATATTCCGTTTATGCATGTCCCTATAATTTTACCATTAGCATTAACACAACCATCAAACATCTCGCTTGTTTTATCTGGTTCTTTTGTTGTTTTTATAAAGTAATTAATATTTTCACTTGATACTATCGAACATGTATGCATTTTATAGCCTTTTATCAAAGTTCCATTTAGTAATGAGGCAGGACCAGGTAAATTATTTACAACACTTCCAATGACATGGGTCGGTTTGTTTCGCTTTTTAATTCTGGTTTTTATATCTATAAGCCCCAATCCTGAAATACTCATATTTGCATCTGGGTCTTCTATTGTCTTACCTAACATTTGATAACCTTCACAGATGCCAAGAATAACCTTTCCTGATTTTGTAAGTCTGTGAATTTCATCAAACCACCCTTGAACTTTAATACTCTCTAAATCAGATGAGACATTTGACGTCCCGGGAATTACTAATACATCTGCATCTCCTATAGCAGAACCAATTTTAACATAAGAAAAGTTTATGCCTGGTGCTTCAGATAAAGGAACTAAATCAGTAAAATTAGTGATATGAGGTAGTGTCAAAACTTTTACATTAACATCATTTGCTAAGTCATGATCTGTTGAAATTTTACTTTTAAGACGTAAATATTCCGATTGAGGAGAATCTTCCTCATCAACATATGTTTCAGAGTATGGAACAACTCCAAGGACCGGAACTTTTATAATATCTTCCAACATTTCAAGTCCAGGTAACAAAAGGTTTAAGTCTCCCCTAAATTTATTTATTATAACACCTTTTACGAGTGCCCTTTCCGTTTCAGAAAGCAAAAGCATTGTCCCTGCAAGTGAGGCAAAAACACCACCTCTGTCGATATCACCCACAAGAACAACTGGTGCACCTATTAATTCTGCCAATCCCATATTGACGATATCTCTGTCTCTCAGATTGATTTCAGCAGGGCTTCCGGCCCCCTCAATAACAATTATATCATTTTCACTTGCAAGTTTTTCATAAGCCTCTTTAACAATTTGAAGTAGTTTTGGTTTAAACTCATGATAATCCAAGGCTGATAAATTACCATAGTTTTTACCCATGACTATAACCTGACTATTTTTATTTGAACAAGGTTTCAGTAAAACAGGATTCATATAAGCTGAAGCTTCTATCCCACATGCCTCTGCTTGAGTTGCCTGGGCCTTCCCTATTTCAAGACCATCACGTGTAATGAATGAGTTTAAAGCCATATTCTGAGATTTGAATGGAGCCACCTTAAAACCATCCTGCTTGAAAATCCTACAAAGGCCTGTCACAATGCGACTTTTACCAACAGATGAACCCGTTCCCTGAACCATAATACATTTTGCCATCAGAGTAAAAATCCTTTTAAAATAACATCTTCAGCTTCATTTTCAGAAAGTCCTAATGTCATTAGTTTAATAAGCTGTTCTTCAGCAATTTTGCCTATTGCTGCTTCATGAGTAAGTTGAGCATCAGGATGCTCTGCGGCAATAGCTGGAGTAGAGCTTATCATGCCCTTGTCCATTATTATTGAATCACACTCAACATGACCTTTTGCCTTGGATTTTGCTACCACATTTGGCTTAAAAGCCTGCTTTGAATTGTCTTTTGCAACAGATCGTGAAATGACTTTCGCGCTACTATTTTCTCCAATGAGTTCTACATACATGTCGGAAACAGCATCTTGATTTCCATGTGTCATAAGCCTTTCTGTCACCACAAGGCTTGCACCTTCATGGACAGTTGCCTTAGTTTTCCTTACAGTACTGTCAACGCCTTTGATTTGAGTAAGCTCCATTTCTACAAAAGAATCTTTTTCTAAAGTTAAAATAGTCGTTGGATTTAAAACCCTTTCTCCAGAACCTTCACCTTCACCATAATGTTTTTCAATATATTTCATTCGGGCACCAGGTTTAACAATAATTTCATGAATGCCATCATGTTGTGACTTTTCACCTCCAGGATTGTGTATACCACAACCCGCCACAACAGTTACATCTGCTCC
>DUTQ01000363.1 GCA_012841995.1 Thermoanaerobacterales bacterium
ATTAACAATGCACTTGAGATATTGTATTATTTTGTGATTGTTTTAACATGATTTATGAAAAGAGAGGGGGGTAAAGATTTAAGAAAATTCTTGGTCATCAAAACAACCGCATATTTCAAGTGTGTAGATCGAGATTTTATTAAATTTATTAAATTTATTTAGTGTTTCTTTTCAGTGTTTCACCAGTGACGGTTTATACTTCAAAATTTAATAAGGAGGCTATAAAAATGGCTGAAAAGAAGAAGTTTTTAGGCTGGTATTTTGACACACCTCTTGTGTGGCGAATTTTAATTGCACTTGTTTTAGGTGCCATCATTGGCCTAATTGTCGGTCCCGATATTGCTGTTGTTGAACCATTTGGAACTTTAATGCTTAAATTACTTCAGATGGTTGTGCTTCCTCTTATATTCTTTGCTATTGTCGTGGGTGTAGGTGGTACGCCTGCTTCGAAAATCGGAAAGATTGCTGTGAAAATTCTCGTATATTATACTGTAACAACTGTATTTGCAGCCGCTTGTGGTATTGCCTTAGCGCATATTTTCAAACCTGGCTTGGGGGCAAACCTTGCCGGAGCAGCGGCAGCTGTTGAAGGTGCTAAGCTGGAAACCCCATCAGTTAGCAGTATACTTTTAAATATGGTACCTGATAATGTGGTTGGAGCTTTTGTAGAAGGGTCTTATTTGCAGGTATTGCTTTTTGCTTCATTTTTTGGACTTGCTATTTCCTTCTTAAGGGACAGCAAAGATGATAGAGTAAGAAATGCAGTGATGGCTGTCTACACTTTCTGTGAAGGCGGATCAGAGATAATGTTTACTATAACACAGGCCGTTCTTGAATATACTCCTGTAGGCGTTTTTGCCTTGATCTCTGTTGTTTTCGCCCAAGAAGGCATCCGAGTAATTGGATCTCTTGGCAAACTGATAACCGCTTGTTATATCGGTTATTTATTTCAAATATTTGTTGTGTATGTCTTGCTTTTATCTATATTCAAGTTGGATTTCCGCAAGTTCTTTGCCAACGCAAAAGATGTTATGTTTATGGCCTTTGCTACCAGAAGCAGTAACTCAGTTTTACCTTTATCTCTGACCACATCTGAGGAAAAACTTGGGGTATCAAGGACCGTAGGCGGTTTTACCCTGCCTCTTGGATCTCAAGTAAACATGGACGGAGAAGCCTATTATCAAATTCTTTCAGTATTTTTTGTGGCAAATGCCACCGGTGTTTCCCTCTCACCTGCTGAACAACTGTTAATGGTTCTAGTTGTAACCCTTGGGTCTATTGGCACCGCTGGTATTGCCGGTTCAGGGCCTGTAGTACTTCTGGCAGTTATGAACATGGTAGGCCTTAAAGTTGAGCCCGGATCAGCTGTTGCAGCAGCTTTTGCATTAGTTCTCGGCATCGATGTTATCCTTGATATGGGCAGAACGACTGCAAATGTCACAGGTGACTTGGTTGGAACCTGTATTGTGGCCAAAAGCGAGGGGTTAATAGATCTAGAAAAATGGAAATAAAACAAAGACACAAATATAACACATTGCTGCATCAATATAAAATATGATATTATTATATTACAAACACAGGCACTTTATTTTCAAAGTGCCTGTGTGGATTATACCTTATTGGGATTTAAACAGACGGAAGTGTTCAAATCAGATTTTAAAGGTACCTCGACTTGAACTTTTTTCAATGATTGGAATATTGTATCTAATGTAAGACATTGTCTTAAAAACAAGTGTTGCTATGTGCCTTTTAATGGTACAAATCAGGTTTGTCTCGAAATTTTATCTGCACATATTCTCTATAATCTATGCTGGCAGTCGGTTTTAAAGTTATATATTTTTTTTGGGTATGTTGGCATGTAATTTGCAATAAAATATTATTAGAGGTGTAGAGTAAACTTCTTGTGGTTTTTAGAGAATTGTAACATTAGGTATTTTTAAATTATTATATTAAGGAGGTAAAATACTATGACTTTTTCGTCTTCATGTGCAACTGTTCAAGAAGAGATGCAAAAGAGAAGAGAGGCCGTAAGGCCAATAAACGAGAGAATTGCAAGGCTTAGAGAAGAAAGTGTGAATGCCGATGTTAAGATATCAGATGAGAGGGCTAAACTCGTAACAGAATTTTATAAAAGTGGGGAGGCATCGGGAAAATCCATGCCTGTGCAGCGTGCTATGGCCTTTAAGTATTTAATGGAACATGCAAGTCTGCCGGTAGAAGATGGGCAGTTGATAGTTGGATTAAGGGGAACAGGGCCCCAAGAAGTCCCCACATATCCTGAAATATGTGCTCACAGCCTCGAGGACTTAGATATTTTAGACATCAGAGAAAATATGCCTTATAAGGTTGATGAGGAAACCAAGGAATTGTATGCAAATGAGGTCATTCCATTTTGGAAAGGCAAGACAATCAGGGAAACAATTTTTGAAAATCTTCCTCAAGAATGGATTGAGGCATATGAAGCAGGTATATGGACTGAATTTATGGAGCAAAGATCACCAGGCCATACAGCTGGCGGTGAAAGGATCTTTGCAAATGGGCTTTTAACCATAAAACAGGACATAAACCAAAAAATTAGTGAGCTAAAACCCAGTGATCCAAAATACTACGATAAATTGGAAGAGCTAAAAGCAATGGATATCGCTGCAGATGCTATCTTAATCTATGCAAAGCGATATGCGGAAAAGCTCGAGAAGATGGCGGCACAAGAGAAAGACAATAATAGAAAAAAAGAGCTTGAACAAATGGCTGAAATTTGCCGCCATGTTCCAGCAAATGCCCCTAGAACTTTTTGGGAGGCCTTGCAGCACTATTGGTTTGTCCACGTAGGTGTAGTCTATGAAACAAATCCATGGGACTCTTTTAACCCTGGCCGAATTGACCAGCATCTAAATCCATTTTACGAAAAAGATGTAAAAGAAGGTCGACTCACAAGAGAAAAGGCAAAAGAACTGTTAGAGGCATTCTGGATCAAGATTAACAACCAGCCTGCCGTCCCAAAGGTTGGCGTAACAGCTGAAGAGAGTTTCACATATAACGACTTTACCAAGATAAATATTGGAGGCCTGAAAGAGGACGGTTCTAATGGTGTAAATGAGGTTTCCTACCTTGTCCTTGAAGTTTTAGATGAAATGAGAACACTGCAACCAAATACAGCCGTTCAATTTAGTGACAAAAACCCAGAGCGCTTTCTTAAGAAAGCATTGGAAGTAGTAGGTCCCGGATTTGGTGAACCGCCGTTCTTCAATTTTGATGGAGTCATTGTCAAGATGTTAAGGCAAGGTAAAAGCCTTGAAGATGCTCGCACCTCTGGTGTCAGTGGCTGTGTAGAAACTGGAGCTTTTGGCAAAGAAGCCTATATCCTTACAGGATATTTTAATCTACCAAAAATCTTTGAAATCACCTTGAATAATGGCATAGACCCACGAAACGGTAAAAAGCTGGGTATCGAAACAGGAGATCCCAGAGACTTTGCGACTTTTGATGAACTATGGGATGCTTTCACAAAGCAAGTAAAACATTTTGCAGATATCAAGATGAAGGGAAATGACATTATAGAGGCAATTTACGCCCATTACTTCCCTGTTCCCTTTATATCATTGTGGATTGACGATTGTGTTAAAAATGCCAGGGATTACAATGCAGGCGGAGCAAGGTACAACACCCAATATATGCAAATTGTTGGTCTGGGCACACTTACCTATAGTTTAGCTTCAGTCAAATACCATGTGTTTGATGAAAAGACCATGCCAATGGACCAACTCCTCGAAGCCTTAAAGCACAACTTTGAAGGCAAATATGAAATGCAAAGGCAGATCTTTTTAAACAAGACGCCGAGGTTCGGTGAAGATATAGATTATACTGATAGGATTGCAAAGAAAATTGTTGATAATATTGTTGAGATAGTTGAAAGCTATCCACCATCACCTGTGAGAAGAGCTTCAAAGAGGGTTTACTTCCTACCTACAACGGTTCACGTGTATTTTGGAAGGGTTACAGGTGCAACACCAGATGGAAGAAAGGCTGGTATCCCGGTTTCTGAAGGAATTTCGCCTGTTCAAGGAACTGATAAAAAGGGAGTAGCTGCTGTATTTAGGTCTATTTCAAAGTGTGATTGGGATAAAACGGGTGGAGCTTTACTCAACCAAAAACTTACTCCAGACCTATTGACTGGTGAGGAAAATATACAAAAGATTTCACAACTCATCAAAACCTTCTTTAATATGGGAGGACATCACGTTCAGTTTAACGTAGTAAGCGTTGAATTGCTCCGAGAAGCACAAAAACGCCCAAATGATTTCCAGGATCTGATGGTAAGGGTTGCAGGCTACAGTGACTACTTTGTCAACTTACCTAAAGGCTTACAAGATGAAATAATTGCAAGAACTGAGCAAACAGAAGTATAGTAGATTCGGCTAAATGGAATGGGGGAAGTAAAATGTCTGTTAAAGGTATTGTATTCGATATAAAGAGATTCGCTATCCACGACGGGCCTGGGATAAGGACGACGGTGTTTCTCAAGGGTTGTCCTTTAAAATGCTGGTGGTGTCACAACCCTGAGGGCAACTCTGTTAAACAAGACCTTATGTTCTTTGAATTTAAATGCATGAAGTGTAAAACCTGTGTCAATGTCTGTCCATTAAATGCTATAACATTCCAGAATGATAATCAGGTTATTGATCGCAAGATCTGCGATTATTGTGGAAAATGTGCAAAGGCTTGTCCAACTGAAGCTTTAAAACTCATTGGCTATGAAATGACTGTAGATGAACTTGTAAAAGAAATAGAAAAAGATGTATTGCTTTACGATAATTCAGGAGGCGGCGTTACCTTTTCAGGGGGCGAGCCACTGCTTCAGCATCAATTCTTAAAAGAGGCATTAAAGGAATGCCAGAGACGGGATATTCACACTGTATTGGATACATCCGGATATGCTACAAAAGATGTCTTTTCTTCAGTAGCAGATTATGTGGATTTGTTCCTATATGACCTCAAACTTGCTGACGATGAAGAACACTTAAAATACACGGGAGTTTCAAATCGCTCGATTAAGGATAACTTGCAAATGCTATTAGATATGGGCAGGGGTAATGATGTCATTTTGCGTTTTCCCGTAATTACAGGAATTACTGATACTGAAGAGAACGTCAATGGCCTCGTGGAATTTGTTTCCTCTCTTAAAGGTTTAAATGAAATTGACTTGCTCCCCTTCCATGATGTAAGCGAGAAATTTAAAAGACTTGATGCGGAGTATAAAATGACCGTACAAAAAGCTCCCACAAAACAAAAATTAAAGGCGATTAAAGAAAAATTTGAGGCCATTGGACTTTACGTTAAAATCTAATAAATCAATATTAAAAAAGCCTGTTGAGGTCATGCTCACAGGCTTTTTTAATATTGACAAATACCCTCTTAAAGATAAAATATCTTTACTATATAATATTAGCTTAAACAAGATTTTACTTTATTATGATTATATCGTCTTTAGGGCTCTTGTTTAAAACTTCTGCACCATCTTTTTTTGCTATAACAATATCTTCAATTCTCACTCCAAATTTTCCGGGAAGGTAAATGCCTGGTTCAATGCTAAATGCCATGCCTTCCTCAATGACCATATCGTTTGACTGCATTATGTAAGGCTCTTCATGCACAGCTACTCCTATGCCATGGCCTGTCCTGTGAACGAAATACTCACCATAACCCGCATCTTCAATCACAGAACGCGCCTTTTTGTCTATATCGCTGGCTTTAACCCCTTCCCTTACAAACTGTTCAGCCTGTTTATTCGCTTCAAGGACAACATTGTAGACCTTTTTTTGTTCTTCTGTTGGCTCACCTACAAATACCGTCCTTGTTGTATCTGAACAGTAGCCATTGTATACACATCCAATGTCAAGTATAACTATATCCTTTTCTTGTATGCGCCTGCTGTAATCATTATAATGAGGCATAGAGCTATTGGGGCCAGAAGCTATAATGGGCGGAAAGGAGAAACTTGAACCTCTTTCAAGGCAAAAATCTTCCAACCTATCTTTTACATCTTTTTCCGTCATGCCTGGCCGTATGAATTTTGTCAAATCCACTACCGCTTCGTCGATTATTTCGGCGGCTTTCCTCATATTTTCCTGTTCTGTCTCATCTTTTATAATTCTCAGCCGACCAAGGAGTTCACACGCTTTTACATATTCTGCCGGAATTAATTGCTTAATATCCAATAAGTCAATGGCCCTTATCCCTTCATTTACGGCAATGCGTTTTCCCTCAATGTCAAAATCCTTATTCACCTCTTTTAATGCGTTTAAAAAGCCGCTGGAGTCATCCCAGACATATATCTTTATGTCTTCACCAATTTCTTTTTTTGTTTCTTCAAGATAGAGTGCTGGACAAATGTAGAAATGTCTTCCATCTGCTAATACTACTAATGCTTTGAACCTTTCATCAGCAAATGGCGAAAGGCCTGTAAGATACTGCAGATCTGATGAAGGCCCTACAAAAAGTGCATTAATGTCTTTATCAGCCATAGACTTTGCCAGATCAGAAATCTTATTTACATTTAACACAAAATCGCCTCCATGAAAATAAATGTATTACAACTAAATACAAACAGCTTTAAACATTGTGTCGTTTAATAATATTTTACCTTATGGCAAATTTTTAAATATTATACTTAATTTATTCTATGTTATTACTAAATTTTCCTTCTTTTTATTGAACTTGAAAGAATTGGGTTTACCC
>DUTQ01000364.1 GCA_012841995.1 Thermoanaerobacterales bacterium
ACTTGTCAAAGCCAATGAGAGGGCGAAAAACTGGCATTGATGCAACCTCATTTGTGGCATTTAATGCCTCTAATGTTTGACTTGCCACCTGACCAAGGCTCTCGCCGGTAATAAGTGCTTTTGCACCAACCTTTTTGGCAATTTGCTCTGATATGCGGACCATCATCCTTCTCATCATAATCGTGATAAATTCGTCAGGGCATTTTTCTGCCATTTCTTTTAAAGCTTCTGTAAAATTAACCACATGTAATTTCATTGACCCGCCAGAATATCTTGCCAAAATCCTACATAAGTCTATTACCTTTTCTTTGGCCCTATCACTTGTGAAAGGAAAACTATGAAAATAGACCGGTTCGACTTCAACTCCCCGTTTCATTATCATATAACCTGCCACAGGGCTGTCAATGCCTCCGGATAACATCAAGGTCGCCTTACCATTACAACCTACAGGAAGACCTCCTAGCCCTCGTGTCTTTTGACAATACACAAAGGCCTTCTCTCTAATTTCCACTTCTACTTTAATCTGCGGTTTATGTACATCCACCCTGAGCCCATCTAGATTTCTCAGTATATGTGCACCAACCTCTCTGCTTATTTCTGGGGATTTTATAGGAAATGACTTATTAGGTCTACGAGTCTCTACCTTAAAGGTTTTTCCCTTATAATCGATTGATTTAATCACTTCTAATGCTGTTTGTCCAATCAGATTCATATCCAAATCACAGCTTAATGAAGGGCTTATCGATACTATCCCAAAAACCTTTTTTAGACTCTCTATAACCTCTTCTCTACGACCATCTACGAAACAATATATTCTTCCATGGGTCTTCTCTACCCTCACACTTTCAAATTTTTTTAAAGCTTTTTTTATATTGCTTACAAGTATCCTTTCAAAAAAAGGACGGTTTTCACCTTTTAATGCTATCTCACCAAAACTTATCAGGTATAGGCTCTCCATATTTTACCTCCGCACAAATTTTCTTATTGTCTTCACTTCTTTTTTTAAAACATCTATGGTGTATTCTATATCCTCAATAGTTAAAAAAGGCGACAGACTAAATCGTATAGCTCCTTGTATCTCTTCAGGCCCTTTCCCCATAGCCAAAAGCACATGACTTTGCTCCTTTTTATGAGACGAACATGCTGAACCTGTAGACACATATATACCATGTTCCTCCAAAGCATGGAGCAAAATCTCGCCTTTCGTTCCCAAAAAGGATATATTTAATATATGAGGAGCTCCTCCGAAAGAAGGGCCATTTAAAACAGTATCAGGAATTTCCTCTAAAATACCATCTTTCAAACAATTTTTTAACCCTAACATTGTATCATGCCATTTATCTAGGTTTTCAAAGGCTTCTTTTGCTGCAACCTCTAATCCTGCAATTCCCGGCACGTTTTCCGTCCCTGGCCTTATGTCTTTTTCCTGACCACCACCATCAAAAAGTGAAGATATACGTGTTTTTTCTCGTATGAAAATGACCCCAATTCCTTTAGGCCCATAAATTTTATGACCACTTATTGATAAAAGGTCTATATCTTTTAAACCAGGCACTAGTGGAATTTTCCCAAAAGCCTGTACAGCATCAACGTGAAATAGACTGTTACTATTCTCTTTAATGATTTTGGCGGCTTCTTGTATAGGTTGAACAGAACCCACCTCATTGTTGATAGCCATTATGCTAACAAGAATTGTCTTTGAAGTTAGTGCAGATTTTAGGTCTTCTAGTTTCAACACGCCGTCGCTGTCCACATCTAGATATGTCACTTCAAAACCCTGGTCTTTAAGCCTCTCACACACATTTATTACAGATGGGTGTTCAACTTTTGTTGTGATTATATGCATTCCTTTTCTCTTCATACTATAGGCGCTACCTTTAATAGCTAAGTTGTTCGATTCGGTTCCACCTGAAGTAAAATATAACTCGCTAGGCAAAACCCCTAAACACTCTGCTATAGTTTGTCTCGAACCTTTTATGATCTTTTCAGCCTGTATCCCTTTGCCATGAAGAGATGATGGATTTCCGTAAAAATTTGTCATTACATTAAAAACTGCTTTTGATGCACTATCTGATACTCTTGTAGTAGCACTGTTGTCCAAGTATACTTCTCTCACTGAAGATCACCTGCACTTTTTTAATAAATCTAGTTTTTATTTACCAAATCTTATAATTTGCTTATTTCCTCGGAAATATCTTCAATTTCTTTTTCTATCCGCTTTGTTAATTTTTTATAATTAGAAACAAGTTTCCTGCCAACAGGGGTAAGAGTAGCTCCGCCCCCCGATTCTCCGCCAATTTTACGGTCTAAAAGCTTCTTGTTTAAGCGTGTTTCAATTCGTTTAATCTTCCCCCATGCCTGTCTATAGGACATGTTCTCTTTCTGAGCCGCCTGATTTATTGAACCATATCTGTCAATAAATAAAAGCAGACGATATATCCCATCACCAAAAACCTGTTTTCCGTCTTCTTCCAGCCAAATTTTAAATTTTACTTCCAAAATACCCATCTCCATTTATAGGTATGAGCTTTTTGCTCTTCTATGTATTATATCACAATAACTTTGCCAATAAAAATCAGAACTTGGTGTAGTTATAAAGCTTTTAGTCGCAGGAATAGGATTTTTGTGTAAAGGTTAAAATAAAAAAGAATTAGCTTAATAATACCTTGGATAAAAAATCAGGGAGGTGATATTTTTGCAGCTTTCGCAAAAGGAAGTTCTTCATCTTCAAGATGCTTTGGAACACGAGAAACTATGTGTGACAAAGTACAACTACTATGCACAACAGCTACAAGATCCTCAACTTTCATCCATATTCAGGGATTTAGCAAATCGGGAGCAGCAACATGTAGACACTGTTACAAGTTTACTACAGCAAGGTGGTATTCAAACTAGTTAAAAAGGAGGGATTTTTTTGCCAATGCAACAAACCACAATAAGTGCTATATCAGATAAGGATATAATGCAAGACATGCTTTCCACAGAAAAGTATATATCCGATTATTATGATATGGCAATTATGGAATCGGCCAACGAACAAGTAAGAAACGCCTTTCGCCATATTCAAGATGAAGAACAACAACATGCTAAAACAATATTTGACGCCATGAATCAACGTGGCTGGTATACCCCTAAGTAAAGCTCTATATCAAAGCTTGGCCTTTAAAATGGCCAAGCTTTGAGCTTTAAATTCTGCATGCGCCGCTGCTGCGTTTTGCTCAAGCACAAGTTATCTACATCCTTTTTAGTGCCCAGCGGGCATGTTCGCGAATCATTTCCGATGGGTCGTTCAACAACTCCTTAAATACTTCGCTAGACGCTTTGTGCCTTATATTTCCCAAAGCACATATGGCATTTCTTCTAATTACATTTTTACCGCGCCAAGAAGCAGCAGTTTTTTCAAAAACATCCTTAAATTCTGCATTTCGCATTTTCACTAGCTTTAGCAAGTCTGTTTCTACAGGCATACTAGGGATAAATTCTTGGTGATTAGGGATTTTAACTTTGAGGTTTTTGGGGCAAACCTCTTGACATGTATCACAGCCAAATATCCTGTTTCCCATGAGGCTTCTGAATTCTGTTGGAATATTGCCTCTCATTTGTGTAATATAAGAAAGGCACATAAATGGATTTATTTGGTATGGAGCAAATAAAGCACCAGTAGGACAAGCCCTTACGCAATTACCACAATGGTCACAAAGATTTTCGGCAGGTTCATCTGGTTCAAAGTCTAAATCAGTGAGAATTTCTCCCAAAAAAACCCATGAACCCAAATCTTTGACAAAAAGACATGTGTTTTCCCCTATCCATCCTATTCCCGCTCTTTGAGCTGCTGCCTTTTCCAAAAGGCTCCCTGTATCAACGAAAACCTTAAAGTTTCCTTTTCTTTTTTGCGAAATAAAATCTACCATATGAACGAGTTTTTCACGAAGTACTTCATGATAATCAATAACCTTTGCATACCGGGAAATCTTACCAGAAGGACCTATGCTCTGTTTATCATTCTCATTTAAAACTAAAGTCAGATAGCCTATGGCAAAACATATAATAGTTTTTGCTCCAGGAAGCAGTTCTTCAGGAAAACACCTCAACTCTATATTGCTTTCTTCAAAAGGCGAGATAAGGCCGGCATCTTCTCTTTCCACCAAAACACGCTTTTCCTCCAAAAAAGGGCGTGCACTGGCAAAACCGACCTTATCAAATCCCAGGCTCTTGGCATATTGTTTTATCTCACTTTTTAAGTCCATTCAAAGCACCACCATTGCTCTTGATAATTTAACTTAAAATCCTTATAATTAAATTCACATCATAAACTAAAGGTGGTTTAAATATGGTCACAAAAGAGCAAATCAAAAGAATCAATGAACTTTACAATAAACAAAAATCTACCGGTTTAACTGAAGATGAAAAAAAAGAACAGTCTCATTTAAGAAGACTGTATATCGATTCAGTAAAACAAAACCTAAAAGCACAGCTTGAAAATATAAAAATAGTTTCACCTGATGAAAAAGATGGGCACAAGCATTCACATCATTGTGATTGTGAAAAACACAATCATTAATTTAAAAATTACAGAATCTCACACCCGAGTGTATCTTTCATTTCCTTTAATGCAAAACAATGAGCTTTTTCATCAAAAGAAGCAACACAATCTTCAAAAACGCCAACTTTGTACCCTAAATTCCTAGCACTAGCTGCAGTATATAGAACACAAATGTTTGTGCAAACCCCTGTAAGATATATTTCATCAATTTCTTTTTCCCTTAAATACAGGTCTAAGTCTGTCCCAAAAAATGAGCTGTACCTGCGTTTTTTAATTATTTTATCACCCTGATTAAAATCAATACTGTCAATTATTTCACAACCGTGGGTCCCTGCTATGCAATGAGGGGCAAACATTTCAAATTCCTTGTCGTCTTTTTCATGGTTATCACACATGAATATTATAGGATAACCTTTTTCTCTAAATTCATGTATCTTTTTATTTATACATGGGATAATCTGTTTGCCAACAGAGCCCACCGATAAAGTGCCTTCATCGTCTATAAAATCCTTTAACATATCGATAACAAGAAGAGCTTTCACGAGGAATTCCTCCTTATATAGTGTAAATTTTTACAGTTTATGTGTTTGATAACATCATATCTTAAAAAACAAAAAAAATAAAGGTCTGATTAATCAGACCTCGTTTTTTCTAATTATGGTGCAGGAGGCGGGATTTGAACCCGCACGAAATTTCTTTCACTACCCCCTCAAAGTAGCGTGTCTGCCGATTCCACCACTCCTGCATTTAGCACAAATATTATATCATGGGACTTTTAGTTTATCAAGTCATATATTACATCTTAATAACTAGCATATACCAAGCGATTATAGTGTACTATTAAC
>DUTQ01000365.1 GCA_012841995.1 Thermoanaerobacterales bacterium
AATATGCCACATCAAACCGCGGCGCATGCCTTGAACACCCCTACCATCATATGCAGGCATTTCTTGTTTTTTAACTGACATAGAGTATTCGGGATGCCCATAACTTTCAGCTAGTCTATAAGAGCCTTCAGCAAGTTTATCTCCAAAGCCCTCCCTCAAAGCGGCCAAGCGCGTAAGCTCTACAATGGCATCAGCATCCCCAAACCTTAAATCCCTACCGGTATCGTCTTTTGTAAGTATTCCATCTTCATACATTTCCATAGCACATGCGATCGTAGCTCCCATAGTTATTGGATCAATCCCCAGCTCATTGCATATGAAATTTGCTTTACAGACAGCATCTAGATCTTTTACACCGCAGCTGGCCCCATATGACCATCCGGCTTCATATTCTGGCCCTTCACCAAAACCCTTGAACTTACCACCAGGTATCTTTGTAAGTCTACCACATCCAATGGAGCACCCATAACATCCACTATTTCTCACAAGGTATTTTTCGGTTAGTGTTTCACCGCTGATATCTTCAGCATGCTCAAAGATCCCACCATCTCGCCAGTTGCGTGTGGGCAGAGCACCTGTTTCATTTAAGATATTTACCAATATTTCAGTTCCATAAGCCGCAAGGCCTTCTCCTGTGACGGGGTGTTCCTTGAGCTTCTTTCTTGCGTCTTTACATGCCTCAAAGAAAGCGTCTGGCTGTGCAACTTTAATAGACTGGGTTCCCCGAACTGCAACGGCCTTTAGATTTTTCGAGCCCATAACTGCCCCAAGCCCCGAACGACCTGCTGCCCTGTTTTTGTCATTCATAATTGTGGCAAAAAGCACTTGTTTTTCCCCAGCGGGGCCAATACACGCTACCCTTGCCTCATGAGAGGTTTCTTCTGCTACCATATCGGTTGTCTCGAAAACATCTTTTCCCCAAAGGTGTTCGGCACTTTTTAAGCTTATATCATCATCATGTATCCATAGATAAACGGGTTTTTTTGCCTTGCCCTCAAAAATGATACCATCTAATCCTGCAAATTTGAGTTCAGGCCCAAAATGTCCTCCAGAGTTACAGCAGCCAATAGTGCCTGTAAGCGGTGCCTTTGCTACAACCACATATCTACCTGCACTTGAGGCAAATGTCCCAGTCAACGGCCCTGCCATAAAGATAAGCTTGTTTTCAGGGCTTAATGGCTCTATCTTTGGATCAATCTCATCTGACAACATTTTTGATGCAAGGCCTCTACCGCCTAAATACTGTCTCGCTAAATTCAAGTCGAGGTTTTCTCTTTTTATGGTGCCATCTGTTAAATTTACCCGTATTATTTTACCAGTCCATCCAAACATCAATCTTCCACCTCCCCAAACAATTCTTTAAATTTCTCTGCAACCACTTTTTTCCTATTTACGCTTTTGTCAGTGGCATCAACATACTGAATGGCGCCTGATGGGCAAAACTGTGCACACATCGGTTCTCCATCACAGAGATTGCATTTTACGATTTTCCTTTCCGTTGGGCTGAAGTTGATATTTCCTAATGGACAAGCGCTAACACACATCTTGCAACCTATACATTTTTGTTCATCAATAACTACATTTCCATCTTTCGTTTTTGTTATTGCA
>DUTQ01000366.1 GCA_012841995.1 Thermoanaerobacterales bacterium
GTATTGTCGTTAGGCCATCAGGTACAGAGCCGTTGATAAGGGTAATGGTCGAGGGAGAGAATGAGAAAGAAATAAACGAAACCGCACAACAAATATGTGAAGTCATAAGACAAGAACTTGCATAATATATGGATTAAATTAAAGCATCTCGCTCAATTTAGCGAGATGCTTTAATTTACGATTTTATAAGCTACTAAAACCAAACTTACCTTAAGAATGCGTAATACGCCCTTTTAGCTTCATATATATCGGCCTTGCTTGCGATTTCCCAAGGTGCATGCATGTTATGAAGGGCAATACCTGCATCGATTACCTCCATACCGTAATTTGCTAATATATAGGCAATAGTTCCTCCGCCCCCCTGGTCAACCTTTCCAAGTTCTGCCGTTTGCCATGATACATTATTTTCATCCATAATTTGTCTGAGCTCTGCAATAAACTCGGGGTTTGCATCATTGCTTTCACTTTTTCCCCTTGAGCCTGTGTATTTATTAAAAACTATACCCCTTCCAAATTGTGCACAGTTTTTCTTTTCCATTACTTCAGGATAATTAGGATCAAAGGCAGCGCTTACATCAGAGGACATCATCTTTGAATTGGCTAAAGCCCTTCTTACCTTGAGCTCACTGTAATCTCCCAACAGGTTTGCGATTTCTGCAACTGTATTCTCGAAGAACCTGGAATGCATACCTGTTGCTCCAACACTCCCTATTTCCTCTTTATCAACAAGAAGGGTTACACATGTATTCTCTGGATTCTCTATTTCCAGCATTGCCTCAAAGGACGTATAGGCACAAACTCTGTCATCTTGACCATAACACATGACCATACTGTTATCTAAACCATAATGTCTCGCTCTGCCTGCAGGCACTACTTCAATCTCTGCAGAAACAAAGTCTTCTTCCACAATGCCGTATTTTTCATTTAACAGTTTTAATATGTTTTGTTTTACCCTATCTTTTGCCTCTTTATCTTGTATGGGAATACTGCCTACCAGAATATTCAGGTTTTCCCCCTCAACACCTTCTGCTAAAGTTTTTTTCATCTGGTCTTTTGCCAGGTGAATAAGTAAATCCGAGACTCCGAAAACCGGGTCATTATCATCTTCACCGATTACTATGTTTATGCTTGAACCATCTTTTTTAACAATCACGCCGTGAAGGGCAAGTGGCAGTGTTACCCACTGATATTTTTTTATACCGCCATAATAATGAGTATCTAGTAGGGCAAGGTCTGCATCCTCATATAGCGGATTTTGCTTTAAATCAAGTCTTGGTGAATCTATGTGAGCTCCAAGTATCTTCATGCCCTCTTCCAAAGGCCTTTTACCTATAACAAATAGGGCGATTGTCTTTCCCATGTTTTCTGCATATACTTTATCTCCGGATTTAAGGCGTTTGCCTTGACTTATAAAATGGTTTAAATCCCTGTATCCTGCTTTTTCTGCTTGAGCCTTAAATTCTTCTACACATTCTCTTTCAGTTTTACAGCGAGACATAAAGTCGATATATCTTTGTGACAGGCTAAATACCTTTTCCAAATCCTCTTCTGAATACTTTTCCCAGGCTATCTGATCTTTTTTTTCCAGTGAGGACTTTGACTTATCATTCATTGACCTTTACCCCCAATTTTTAAATATATGTATATACTTTACCAAATCACAAATAAATACACAAAACCATCAGACATATGTGTTAAGTCATCAATAGCTTGGACTGTTTTAAAGCAGAGTTTAACTTTTGACAAGCCTCCTTAATAGAGTATTATTAAAGACTATATTTAAGGAGGCCTTTATCATGAGTGAAAAACTTCCCAATCTTACAGGATGTAACAGCCCCGAAATGTATAAATGTGCTCATCCTGCGCCTTACCCCGAAATCCGTGTGGTAAGACAAAATCCCCAATATGCAAACCTATTGCTGGAGGATTATACAGGTCAGGCAAGTGAACTTACAGCTATTACTCAATACAACTACCATCATTTTATGCTAGAGGAGGAAAACGAAGAAGCAGCTGCTCTATTGGAATGCATAGCATTGGTGGAGATGCATCACCTAGAGATACTCGCAGAGACGATATTGGCTCTTGGCGGCGATCCCCGTTATAGAACAATCAAGGCAAACGGAGAGGGAAGCTATTGGAATCCCAGCTATGTCTATTACGGTTCAGAACTCTGTGACAGAATAGCTGCTGATATTGCAAGTGAATGGGCAGCTGTAGTAAATTACCGCAAACACCAGCAAATGATAAATGACCCATATGTAAAGAAAATACTTGAGCGCATAATATTAGATGAGCTCTACCATATTGAGCTGTTTCACAAAGTAGTCAAGAAATATTGTCGTTCTTTTTTAAAAAGAGATCAGCTTAATTCAAGCACTAAAGATACTCCTTAACCACGCAAAAAGGCTGTTTATTGTATCCAATACTTTTTGAATTAAGCCCTTGTTTTCTTCTACAGTCTCCTTTACCTTGTCAAGATTTAGATTGATTTTCTCTAGTTGTTGATTTATTTTTGCCAAATTCAGATCGAGTTTGCTGATGTTTTCCATCAACTTTAAAATTTTGTTGATTTGCTCCTCTGTAAGTTCTATGTCATTTTTTGCTGCTATTTTTTTAATTAATTCACGGATATCATCAGGGCTTTTGATTTTCTGTTTAACTACATCCTGTTTTATATCCTGAATAAGCTTTGCAGCATTGTCTTTTCCTATTTTATCGCCCAGCTCTCCCGTCAAGACGAGTTCTTCGTTTGCTGTTTTTTTGGCTTGGGGAGAAAGTTTTCTTCCTTTTGCCTTTTCAAAAGCCTTCATAATGCCGGTAAGTGCCGCTGTTCCCGACACCTTAAAGGGGGCGGCGGCCACAACCTCAGCATCTTCAATCCCCGCAGTTATCATGGCATTTGCGTACATCTCATCAGTAACCCAACTTATGTTATGTGTTTTAACATCTATACCTGAATTTTTTGGGGCGAGTTTTACGTATGCTGAGGATATGGCACGTGTGCCTATCTGCTTTTCCGGTACAAGCCCCTTTAGATATTCTCTTTCCTCGTCGTTGGTTACAGTTAAAATTAGCACATCATCTTCACTGACCCCAAAAAAATCCAACATCTGTTCCTTATGAGCCTCGCTAAGGTCAGCTCCAAGGCTAACTACATCGGTTTGGTCGGCAATCGCAGGTTGACATGCCATTATCAAAAATCCGAATAAAATGAAGCAAGCCAATACCCTTTTCATAAAACTCAACCTCCATGAAAAATAGTTTTTTCAAAATCTCATGAGTAATTTCGTCTAATATCAATTGTGGTTAAAATCCCATTTTCTTTATAATTACATTATACCCAATATATTTATAAAGTAAAATCATCATAATCCACGAAATCAAAAAATCACTAGATTCCAAACCTTATTGTTGGTATAATGTTTGAGAGGAGGCCAGTCTATGGATTTGTTATCAATTGGCGAGATGGCCGAACTAAATAACATCTCAAGACAGGCTTTACGCCTTTATGACCGCATCGGGCTTCTTGCGCCATACTACGTTGATGAAAACACCGGTTACAGGTACTACGATATCAGACAGTGTGCAAGGCTTGATATGATTCAGTATATGAAAGAGCTTGGAATGAGTCTTAAACAGATTAAACAGCAACTAGACTTAAAAGATATCGGTGTAATTCAGGAAGTGCTTGAAAGACAAAAAAACCTTATTGATAAAAACATTGAGGAATTAAAACACAAAAGAAAAGCTATTTGTCGTGCTATTAAAAGCTATAACGGATATACAACTTCCCCTCGTGAAGGTGTCATAGTAATAGAACATCTCCCGCAACGAAAAATTTTATGTTATAACTGTGGCATAAACATCTATGATTATGGCATTGATACATATGAATATATATTAAGAGAACTTAGGGAACATATAAAATTGAACGAGCTCCCGATGGTATATTTTTGCAATGTGGGCTCAATAGTAAGGAAACAAATGCTTGATAAAGGCAATTTTTTTTCCAATGAAATTTTTCTTTTTGTCGATGATGATTTTGAAACAAATGAAGATATTGAGATAATACCTTCAGGAACCTTTGCGTGCATTTATTTTGACAGCTTTAGTTTTTCAAAAGAAAAAAAGTACGCAAGATTACTCATGGACAACATAAAGGAGAATAAATACAAGATCATCGGAGATTATATATGTGAAGCTGTAACAGAACTGCCGATTTTTCCACAAAATGAGCGAAATATGTTTATAAAATTGCAGATACCCATTAAATTCCGCTAACCCCCTTGACCTTATACCAAATATAGGGTTTATAGTTAAAATAAGTTCAATATTTTGAAAGGGGAGATATTTGTGAAGGAAAAGGTAAGAGTTATTCAATATGGGTGTGGCAAGATGGGCAGGGTTTTTCTGCGTTATCTTTATGAAAAGGGAGCGGAAATAGTCGGAGCGATTGACATGAATCCCGATTTAGCTGGGAAAGATGTAGGAGAAGTTGCAGAACTAGGGTTTAAATTAAATATTCCGGTCCGCTCAGATGCAGAAGAAGTCTTTAAGGAATGTGATGCAAATGTATGTGTAATTGCAACAAGGAGCCTTATGAGTGAAGTATACGAACCATTTGAACTTGCTGCACGATATGGAGTAAATGCCATAAGTACATGTGAAGAAGCTTTCTACCCTTGGAACACATCTCCTGCTATTACCAATAAGCTGGATCGGCTGGCAAAGGATAACAACTGTACACTGGCAGGTTCCGGTTATCAGGATGTTTTCTGGGGTAATTTAATAACTGCTCTGGCAGGTGCCACACATAATATTATAAAAATTGAAGGGTCCTCAAGTTATAATGTAGAGGATTACGGTATTGCACTTGCTGAAGCACACGGTGCCGGCCTTTCTCCAGAAGAGTTTGAAGAGCAAATTGCCAAAAACGACTCCCTGCCATCCTACATGTGGAATGCCAATCAATGGCTTTGTTCACAGCTTGGGTGGAGCATAAAATCTATGGAGCAAAAGCTAATTCCATTATTCCATGACAAAGATATATATTCTTCAACTTTGAATAAGACGATAAAAGCCGGTGATGCGCTAGGCATGTCAGCGGTTGTGACTACAGTTACAAATCAAGGGCCGATAATTGAAACACAATGTATCGGAAAGGTTTACCCAGAAGGAGAAGTGGATACAAATAAGTGGACAATACACGGGGAACCAGATACAACAATAACGGTTGAACAACCTGCAACAGTAGAGCTTACTTGTGCTACGATTGTAAATCGCATCCCACAACTTCTGATGTCACCCCCGGGATTTTATACTACGGAAAAAATGCCTCCGGCAAAATACCTTGCATATCCTATGAATATTTATGTAGATGAAGACGATATTTACTATTGCTAACAATAGATTAACCTCAAATAAAAGGGTTTCCAAATCAGATGGAAGCCCTTTTATTTAGTTTACAAGCCAAATTTAAGGCTTGTTTTGTACTGCGCTATATTTTAGAATATAATACGCAGATGTAAATTTTTAAAGACTATAA
>DUTQ01000367.1 GCA_012841995.1 Thermoanaerobacterales bacterium
CCGGGATGGTTTTGCCTATTTTATTGGTCGCCTCTATTACTGTTACAATGAGAATGCCTCCCATTATTATATCAGTTAGAATCGGCATTCCCGGCCTCATTATGATCTCATTAAAATTCGTCTTTAAGTATATAAATGGAATTAAACTTAAAACAATAAGCATTACATTTATCGCCTTATGCCAGGGCTTTTCCTCTTTTTTCAATGGATACAATATAAATATAAGAACAAGCATAAAACAAACGTGTATCGCTCTGTGGACTATGGCAACAGGTGTGCCTTTCCAAGCAGTATAAAGATGGTATAGCGCCATGGATATGGCTATAATTGAAGCTATATGTTTTAATATTCCTGTAAGCTCCTTAGTCCTTTCTGACTTGTCATACTTTTTTATTGTATCTTGGATCTGGGCATTATCTAATGTCCCCTGGATCTTGGCATTATCCACCTTAAACACCTCCTTATATCGACTAATATTCCTTTTTTAATTAATAGTTTTATATCCGCGTTGTCTCCACAAATATCTACTAGATTATATTTTTTTCCGTTTTCCTCAATAAAATGAGGTGAAATGCTCGAGAGTTTAAAATTTATATAATCAAACTTTTGATTTATATTATCATATACGAAATATCCATCTCTGATATAAAACTTCCAACCTTCTTCCACGTTGTATGGAACCCCAGGCCCTAGAGAACGGACCTTCATAGTCATTAAAGTGAAGGTTTGGTCATCATTAACTTTATATATGTTTTCCCAAGGCTGCCTTTCACTTGAATGAATATATACTGTTGAAAATTTGTCTTGAACAGGTATTATAGCCACAGGGTTTTCCATCTTGTCTTCAATCACTATAAAGTTCTTATCTTTTTCACTCAAAAATAAGATCATAAGCAAAATTACTATAATCAATACAAAGATATGCTTTTTTTTCATCATAGTTTTATGGGAAAAGAGCGAAGAAACTTCGCTCTTTGTTTCTATATAATCCCTTTTTCCTTCAAGTATTTTTCTACACCTGGATGTAGCGGAATCTCCATTCGATCTACAGCCATTTCAGGTGTTACGTTTTTCATTCCTGAGTGACACTGCTGGATTTGATCCCAGTTTTCGTGCATTGTCTTTATGAGATTATATGCTATTTCTTCATCAACGTCTTTGTTTATGATTATGTAATTTTTTAAGGCTGCAGTTTGAACAGGTTCTGATACTCCCTTATAAAGGTCACCAGGAATCTCGTCCTCAAAATAAATGGGGTATTTTTCATTTAACTTTTTAATGATCTCTGAATCTATCGGGATGATATCAATATCATGTGTTGTGGCAACTTCACTTATTGCGGCAATGGGAAGCCCGCCAGTTAAAAAACCTGCATCAATATTGTCATTACCCAATTGTTCGCAGGTTTCGGCATAGCTCAGGTAGTCGGCTTTTCCCAAATCATCATAGCTCATGCCAGCTGCTTCTAATATGCACCTTGCGTTAAACTCCGTTCCACTGCCTGGTGCTCCTACGCCAACCCTTTTGCCTTTTAGCTCAGCCACACTTTTAATTCCACTGTTTTTCTTTGTTATCAGTTGTACATAATTGGTATGCAGAGAAGTAAGCCCCATCATGTTATCCAATGGCTTCTTAAACATCTCTTCACCCTTACTGCCTAAATAGGCCACATCACTCATGGTAAAAGCGACTTCTGCCTTTCCCTCATTTACCATGTTGCAGTTTACAACTGAAGATGCAGTAGATGAATTTGTAGCATTCACATTGTCTAAATTGTCATTCCAAACGGTACAGATTGCGCTACCTATGGTGTGCATGGGCCCACCTGCTCCGCCTGTAGCAAATGTAATCTCAACCGTTTCAACCGCTTCGCCATTATCACCACCAGATGTATCGTTACTACCACATCCCACCACCGCTATAGAAAATACCATTATAGATAAAATCAATAGTGCTATTTTTTTATTAATCTTCATTGCCACTCCTCCCTTATAATTAGATGCACTTTAAATTTACTATCAATTTTGATTTTAGTAAATAGTTTTGTAATGAAAGGCACGTATAAGGTTATGAGTGACTACTTTTTTTAAATGAATTAAATATTTAAAATCTTTTTAAATGCATCAGTATTCTTTTTCGTAACAGGTATCTGGACCTTGTCATATCCCTGCATCTTTATAATATATGTACCATTAAACCAGCGAATCACTTCATTTATCTTTTGTAAATTTATTATAAAACTTCTGTGTGGTCTAAAAAATGTAGCACTTTTAAGTCTTGTTTCTAAGTCCTTTAATGAGATATTTGTATTATATTCTTGTGTAGATGTCCTGATTATAGAATTTCTCCCGTCAGCTTCAATAAAAACAATCTCCTCCAAGTCCAAAAGCGTTATCTTCCCATCAAGCTCAACCGCCAATTTATTTATCGCCTTTATGTTATCATTAGTAACATTGTATTTTATATGGTCATCTTGATTTAAGATATTTTTCAATCTATACAGTGTCTTTTTTATCCTTTCTTCTGAAAAAGGTTTTAGTACATAATCAACAGCTTCAAGCTCAAAGGCTTTTACTGCGTATTCGTCAAATGCCGTCACAAAAACTATCTTAGGCGGCCTTTCATTTTCCATCAAGCGCTGGGCAACCCTGACACCATTAGAATCACCTAATCTTATATCCAAAAAAACCACATCAAAGTTTTCCATTTGGCAGAGTTCTAAAGCTTCAAAGCCAGAAGATGCTTTTTTAATATCTGATATGTATTTTATTTTATTTAAAATGTATTCCAATTCTAACAATGACAATTCCTCATCATCAACTACCAATACCTTCAATTAATTCACCCTCTTTAGCCTTTGACTTTAATATTGTAAAGGTAATATTAGTTCCTTTATCAGGCTCGCTTTCAATTTCAAATTTAGCTCTATCCCCATATGTAAAAAGTAGTCTTTTTACCACCAATGCCAAGCCATAACTTCCCTTTGGAAACTGCATTTTTTTAATATCAGTTAATAAATCCTGCTTCATCCCAACACCATCGTCTTTTACGGTTATTCTCAATTCATCTGCTAAATCTTTTACAATGATCCATATATTACCTCCACCTGATTTAGGTAAGATGCCGTGGTTTACAGCGTTTTCTACTATGGCCTGTATGGTAAGAGGGGGAATCTTAATATCCACATCATGATCTATATCATAGTTGACATTTAGCTTGGTATTAAAGCGGGCTTTTTCTATAGCGAGATACGCTTTAACATGTTCTAATTCATCTCGTATATCAGTGAGGTCTTCAACGTTTTTGAGGTTTTTTCTGTAGTATACCGAAAGGTTTTTTATAACATCCCTTGCCTTTAAGGGGTTTATTCTACATAAAACTGAAATCGTGTTTAAGCTGTTAAATAAAAAATGGGGATTCATTTGGGATTGCAGCATCTTAATCCTTGCCTGTGTAATGATTTTTGCCTGTTCATCAAGTATGCTTAGTTCCAGTTGTGTTGAAAAAAGGTGGGCAAGCCCCATGCCCAGTTCAATATCGGAATCACTTATGCTGTTTTGCCTGCATCTATATAGTTTTAATGTCCCAATTATGTCTTCATTGTTCTTTAGTGGCACCACAACTGCCGATTGTAGCTTACAGTTTTTATCTTTACATCCTATATCCGCCTTGTTTTGTGCCACACCTAAAGGCCATCCATTGAGAACTTTTTTTGTAATCTCTGCCAGACTCTCTGTTCTGTTGTGGTGATCATCTCCCAGACCTACGTAGCTCAATATTTCATCCTTACTTGTTATAGATACGGCATCAAAATCACACATGGAATATATTATGTTTGCCGCAGCTAGAGCTGTGTTGTAGTTTAACCCCTTGCGAAGTATGGGTAGAGTCTTGTTTGCTATGTTAAGACAGATTCTTGCCTGCTCAGATTTTAATCTTTCCTGCTCTTCAAAGATCTTATCGACCATTACTACAAAAATACCAAGACCTAATGAATTAACTAATGTCATTGGGAGTGTTATGACTTTTACTACGTCAAGAGCTTGATCAAGTGGCCTGGAAACCAAAAGGACCATGCCTTTTCTCAAGATTTCGCAAAAAGCACCTAAAAACATTCCGCCTAGCCATCGGTTGCTTTTTCCTACTAAAAACTGTGATACATATCCAGCTATGTAGCCTTCTAAAATGGTCGAAATGCAACAGGCATAAAGTGTAAATCCCCCTTTTCCTATGAGAATCCTGTTTATTACCGCTATGATTGCTGCACCAACCCCTACAACGGGCCCTCCGTATATTCCCCCAGCCGCTACGCCGATAATCCTTGTGTTTACAAGGGCTCCATTGTATTCTACTGCAAGATTATTGCCCAATGCCCCTATAGCCCCAAATATTGCAATTAGCACAAGGTTTTCACTAAAAGAACCCTGTTTGTTTGTCATTATCCTGCTGAAGAAGCTAGATGTAGAAAGCAGGTATATTATCATCATAAAAATGCACAACTTATTTAACATATTAAAGACGATAGTAATTATCATGATGACATCACTTCCGATTTGTCTCATTTATTCTATTATTCGGTGTTAATTAAAAAAAGTCCTCTTATATTGTACAAAAAACAAAGAGAATGCCCAGTTTTGATGGACATTCTCGTATATTTTATTAGGGGGTATTAACTTTTTAAAAACTCATTAGTTATAAGCCAATGTAAACCTTGTTTTTATTTATTTAATTCATTTATAAATGAAAAATCAAAAGCCTGTTTTACTACTTCATCAAAATCCTTGCCCTTTAAGCGGTCACTAAACTTATCCATTTTATTTAAGGCATCAACATAGACTTTGATTCCGTTTAACCATTCTTCACTTGGATCTGTGGTATATCTAATTGTAGCATTTTCTATGATTTCGGCTTCTATGCCTATAAATCCTGATAAC
>DUTQ01000368.1 GCA_012841995.1 Thermoanaerobacterales bacterium
AGAAATAAAAATAATATATATGAACAAAGCTTTATTCAAAAAAAACCAATTGAGCATAGGGAAACATCTACGAACATAAAAAATATTATAGGTCAACTTTTTAACACTTATATAATAGTTGAGGGAGAAAAAAAATTCTATTTAATTGATCAACATGCAGCTCATGAACGGATATTATATGAAACATATACCAATCAATATAAACAAACACCTGCATCTCAAAACCTTATTGAACCATATCAGTTGGAGTTAAATACACAAGATATGCTCTTAATAAATGAGTATATAGATGAGATTAACAGAATGGGTTTTGATGTTTCAATTTTTGGGGAAAATACAGTTTTAATAAGAGCTGTTCCATATTTTTTTAATAGAGTTGTAGAACCGTCTGTTTTACAGGTAGTTTTAGATGAGTTTAAAGAAAAAGAATATAAAGGACTTAGCCCCAAAGAAAGATTTATATCAAGTATGGCATGTCATACTGCCATTAAGGCTGGTGAGCTACTCAGCGTTGAGGAAATAAAGGAATTAGTAAACCAGCTCGGAAATTTGGATAGCCCTTTTACTTGTCCCCACGGAAGACCTACTATTATTTCAATGACTCAATACGAACTAGAAAAAAAGTTTAAGAGAGTACAATGATAAATGATAATGGAAAAAAATATTCTTCTAGTAATAGTAGGGCCTACAGCAGTGGGGAAAACGGAAATAGCTTTAGATGTTGCAAAAAAACTTGATGCTGAAATAATATCAGCAGATTCAATGCAAGTTTATAAATATATGGATATAGGAACAGCAAAACCGTCTGCCAAAGAGCAAAGTGAGGTAAAACATCATCTAATTGATATAATAGAACCTGATGAAAAATTTAGTGTGGCTGATTATCAGGAAATAGCAAAGCTTAAAATAGCTAATATTCACAGTAGGGAAAAGCTCCCTATACTAACAGGTGGTACTGGTCTTTATATAAATGCAGTATGCTATAACTACACTTTTTCTGATTTTGAAAGAGACCCAGAGCTTATAAGAGAATTACACTGTTTGGCTGAAAAACACGGAAATGAATATTTGCATAAAAAACTTTTAGAATTAGACGAGGTTTCTGCTGAAAAAATTCATCCCAACAATTTAAGAAGACTTATAAGGGCGTTAGAGGTCTGTATAAAAACAGGAAAACCTTTTTCATATTTTGAGGAAAAAACAAAAAAACAAGAAGTACCATATAATCTCATAATGTTTGGTTTAACTCGACCTAGAGATGAGCTTTATGAAAGAATAAATACTAGAGTAAAACTAATGATAAAAAGTGGACTTATAACAGAGGTTGAAAAGCTTTTAGAAATGGGTTATTCTAAAGAATTAAATTCAATGCAAGGTCTGGGTTATAAACAAATTGTGGAGTATTTAGAAGGCAAAATGACTTTAACTGAAACAATAGACAAAATTTCACGCGATACACGCCGGTATGCAAAGAGACAATATACATGGTTTTTACGCGATAAAAATATAAGATGGTTTGATGTATCTAAACAAGGCAAGAAGAGAACTATCGAAAATATAATTAAAATAGTAGAAGGAAAACTTAAAACTACCTAGAATATTAAAATAAACAAGAAAATAAGGGGGACAAAAGATGACAAAGGCTCAAATAAATCTTCAGGATAATTTTTTAAATATGGTAAGAAAGGATAATATTCCTGTTACAATCTACCTTGTAAATGGATTTCAATTAAAAGGTCATGTAAGGGGATTTGATAACTTTACAATAGTTATGGAAACTGACGGCAAGCAACAACTTGTATATAAACATGCCGTTTCGACTATATCGCCTTTTAAACAAATAAACATTAATTTAACCCCAGATCAAAAAAAACCAGCTGTTGAATATTAAGTATAAGTAATAAGTTCTTAAAAATAATATAAGATACAAAACGGATTTCTTAAGAAGTCCGTTTTATGTTTTTTTAAAGTGCATTCTCGCATAAATTGCTATTTATAGCTATTTACGCGAGATTGCACTTTTTTGTTTCCCTTTTGATTGATGATGCATATAATAAATTGATATAGACTTTTTACTGAGGTGCATAACATGATAAATAATATAAACTACCAAAAAAACAATCCACATAAGGTTATGCAACTACTGATAGATGGTCAAATAAAAACTATTGATGCTTTAAACATGCTCTGTGAAATAGAAAAATGCAATAATACAAGTTTAAAAAGTGAAGATGACGGACAATTAGAAGATGTTATGAAAGAATTGGATGAATTAGTAGGTCAAATAAAGGTAAAACAATTGGTAAGAGAACTTCAAGCCTTTGTAGAGATTCAAAAAAAGCGGGAAGAAGAACAGCTATTGACAGAGCCACAGGTTCTACACATGATTTTTAAGGGCAATCCCGGTACAGGCAAAACCACTGTTGCCCGATTATTAGGTAAGATGTTTAAACATATGAATATCCTCCAAAAAGGCCATACCATTGAAGTTGAAAGGGCAGATATGGTCGGTGAATACATAGGCCATACAGCTCAAAAAACCAGAGAACAAATCAAACGCGCTTTAGGCGGTATATTATTTATTGATGAGGCATATTCACTTGCACGAGGAGGAGAAAAAGATTTCGGCAAAGAGGCAATTGACACTCTTGTCAAGGCTATGGAAGATCATAAAGACAATCTGATAGTCATTTTAGCAGGCTATAAAGACGAAATGGAAAGATTTTTACAGGTAAATCCAGGCCTCCGTTCAAGATTTCCAATAATAATGGATTTTAATGATTATACAATTAATGAACTAATTCAAATAGCAGAATTGATGGTTAAAAATAGAGAATACAAGTTTTTACCAAGCACACTGGATAAGTTAGAGAAAATACTTATTAATCATCATAATGGTAAATATTACGATAAAATGGGTAATGCTAGATTAGTAAGAAATATAATTGAAAAAGCAATCCGTATGCAAGCAGTAAGACTAATCAATGAAAAAACAATATCAAGGGAAGATCTAATTTATTTGAAACCAGAAGACATATCGTATATTAACATTGAATAAACAATTATTAATTATAGCTTAAAGGGATCGTTTGCCGTCATTTTCACCTTGGAAGAATTTCCACAAGAACTTTTACATTTGTTATATTATTTTTTCAAAAGGCATATTCATTAAATAAAAGAAACAAACTTAAATAATAGTTTTAAAACCATTTATATTTCTGGAGGTGGAAGTGTTTGAAGAAGTGTACAATTATAGGAAAGACAAATGTAGGAAAAACATTGTTTTTAATAAACTTTGCAGGGTATTTAGGTTTAAAATTTCTTGATATTTCTTTGTGTGATGATAAAAAAATATTAAAGAAATATAAATTAAGCATAAACCAAGCTATTTATGAACTAGTGAACGATCAAACTCATAAAACCCGGTGTTTACAGTCAATTATTGTAGATGTACCGATGGGCAAGGGTAAAAAAAAATTGCAATTAATTGATACGGTCGGGCTAATTGATGGCATTCACTCCAATATAGAAATACGAAAAGCCATCTCACATACTTTAACAATCGTTCGGGTATCTGATATTATTCTACATATTGTTGATGCCGCATCAGCAGGGCGTGATGAATTGCCTAGTTCTATGGGTGAAGTTGATTATCAGCTTGCTCAGTTTGCTCAGTTAAAAAGAGGTTATGCTATTTTAGCGAATAAAATGGATTTGCCTGATGCAAAAGAGGGACTTGATAAAATTAAAAGTGAATTTTCCGGAAACCTAATTATTCCTATATCCGCACTACACAAAAAAGGGTTTAAAGAGGTGAGAACTTTTGTTGCTCACAATATTTAAAAAAATTACAAGCATCTTTTTAACAGGTCTGACAATAAAAATGATGGATGATTTTCTAGACAAGGATTTAGACGGACTAACTAAAGAAAATAACATGATTGTTTTATTAGGTTCAGGCATAATTCCATATATTCTTGTTTTATTTTCAATTGCATGTGCCATTGACTCGAAAATATCTGCAGGTCTTTTTTTATCGAGTTATTGTCTAGGAATGGCAAATGATTTTACCGCAAAAATGCCATCAGGCCTTTATGGATATCATGAATCGGTTTTATCCCTTATCTTGGGCTTTAGTTTATTAGGCATCAAAACTATGGCTTCATCTTTATTTGTAATGGCAGCTGTTCAACTATGGGATGATTATGTAGATTTTGACAATGCCTATTTTACAAAGAAAAATTGGGCTGTTATATTAGGCAAGGGTGAATGTCTAATTTTGGGAGGCATATTTTTTCTTTGCTCATTTTACTTGAATATGTTATTAGCTATAACAGTAGCAATATCAACGTATATTATTGTTTACATAATAAATATATTGTCAACTTGTACACGGAAAAATCAAAATTATTAAAAGGGTGGTATTACTGATGTTAATTCAAATTGTAGTGATATGGCTCATATTGCTATTATCGATTTTCCTAATTGGTTATGCATTAGGTAGGAGAAAGGGGATAATGGAAGGAATAAATAAAGGATTATCAATTGCACCACTTGATATACGGAAGAAATCACTGGAATTAGGCGTCTGCCAAATATGTGAGCAAAAAGTTGAACGAGATATCAAACTGTGATAATATGTGATTCTAAAAACATATTTAAGGACAGAAAAGGGGTCTATCTGGTGAGTTTTTATAATCACAAGGATTTTTTACTAAATAGATATAATATAGAAAGTAGTATTATAGATTTATCAGAGTTAGTATTAAAAGACATCGATTTACACTTAAAAGAAACAGATGATATAGCTGAATTTAACCAACTAAAGGTTATATCTGCAATGAATGATGTAGGGCTGAGCGACTTTCACCTACACGATTCAACCGGCTATGGTTATGGTGATATGGGTCGAGATATTATAGAACAGATTTATGCAGAAGTTTTTAAAGCAGAAGATGCACTTGTAAGGCCGCAAATCGTGTCAGGTACCCATGCTATAGCTCTTTGCCTTTTTGGCATATTAAGGCCTGGTGATGAGCTTTTAAGCGTAGTGGGAACACCTTATGATACATTAAAGGATGTAATTGCAGGAGAAAATTGTGGTTCTTTAAAGGATTTTAATATTAATTACTCCGAGGCACCCTTAAAACAAGGAAAGCCAAGTTATAAAAATATAGCAGAAAAAATAAATGATAGAACCAAGATGGCTTTAATTCAACGTTCTAGAGGCTACAGTTTAAGACCATCCTTGACGATTGATGAAATAGAACAACTCATAAAGTTTATAAAGAGCAAAAAGAAAGATATCATTATTTTTGTTGATAATTGCTACGGTGAATTTGTTGAAGAAAAAGAACCGATTGAAATCGGAGCAGACTTATGTGCGGGTTCACTCATAAAAAACCCCAGTGGGGGAATCGCCCCTACGGGTGGCTATGTAGTAGGCAAAAGGGATCTTGTGGAATTATGCTCTTATAGATTAAATGCCCCTGGCCTTGGGAAAAATAGCGGACCTTCAATATCAACAAATAGATTAAACCTTCAGGGCTTTTATTTTGCACCGTATGTTGTGGGACAAGCTCTTAAAGGCGCAATTTTTGCTTCAGCTTTATTGGAAAAAGCGGGATTCGAAGTATCTCCTAAAAAAGATGAAAAAAGAGGGGATATTGTTACTGCAATAGTATTCAACGATAAAGATTTATTGATAAACTTCTGCCGCGGTATACAAAAAGCGGGACCTGTAGATTCAATGGTTACCCCTGAACCATGGGATATGCCGGGTTATGATCACCAAGTTATTATGGCAGGTGGAAGTTTTATTCAAGGCTCTTCAATAGAGTTAAGTGCAGATGGCCCTATTAGGGAACCATATGCTGCTTTTATACAGGGTGGATTGACATTTGCTCATGCTAAAGTTGGCTTGTTAAAAGCCCTCCAAGAAATATACGATAAAAAGCTTTGGAAGGTAAGAAAATAGAAAAATAGATAGTATATTTAAGAACTATGAAAATCTCCTCAAGAGGCCAACAACCTTGCCCAAAATATTGAGTTCTTTAACCATAATAGGTTCCATAAATTTGTTTTCAGGTTGCAGACGAAAATATGACTTTTCTTTGTAAAACCTTTTAATTGTAGCCTCATCGCCAATTAACGCAACTACTATGTCACCATTTTCAGCAGTACTGCAAACCTGAACTATTACATAGTCACCATCTAGTATACCGGCCTCAATCATACTATCTCCCTTAACCGAAAGCATAAAAACATCAGAATCCGGAACCATTTCACGAGGCAATAACACAATATTTTCGATATTTTGTTGTGCAAGTATAGGTTCACCAGCAGTTACCTTTCCAACAAGAGGTACCTCAACTGTACCTTTTTTTGATTTTGTTCTATTTACAACCTCAATAGCCCGCGGTGTTTGAGGGTTTCTATTGAGATAACCCTTTTTCTCCAATTGGGTAAGATAAGCATGAACTGTAGAAGTTGATTTTAATTTTGTTGCAGCACCGATTTCTCTTACTGAAGGTGGATAACCATTTTCTGTAATATAGCATTCAATAAAATCAAGAATTTGTTTCTGTCTGGGAGTTAAGTCTTCATACATTAATCATCAACTCCATTTTTTTTACATTATAGCATATCTCGTGATAAATTGAAACGTGTGTTCGAACAAATATTTTATGTAGTATTCATATGTAATTGTTTCCTACTTATGTTTATATAAAAATATTTGTTCGAACACACGTTTCAATTTATCACGAGATATGCTATAATGTAAAAAAAATGGAGTTGATGATTAATGTATGAAGA
>DUTQ01000369.1 GCA_012841995.1 Thermoanaerobacterales bacterium
TAAAAGCTGCATAATGGCCATTAAAGTTGCCGCAACATAGGTAAGAGCTGCGGCCCCTAACACTTGCTTAACTGGGCCAACTTCACTTCTTTCAATAAAACCATATCCTTCTAATACAGCTACAGCCCTATTGCTCGCATTGTATTCAACCGGCAATGTAATCAACTGAAACAGGACCGCTGCACTGAAGAATAATATGCCTATTGTCATCAGATTTTGTGATCTAAATAATAAGCCTATAAAAAACAACGGAAAGGCTAATTGTGATCCAAAACCAGCTATTGGGACTATTGCATTTCTTATTGCAAGCGGAGCATACCCTTGATCGTGTTGTAGGGCATGGCCGCACTCATGCGCAGCTACTCCTAGGGCTGCAAGAGATCTACCGTGATATACATCTTGTGAAAGTTTCAATACTTTTCGCCTGGGATCATAGTAGTCGCTGAGTTTGCCTCCTTGAACTTGTACTGATACATCGTGAATGCCGCTAACTCTCAAAATCTCCCTTGCTACCTCTGCACCAGAAAAGCCTTTTTTAGAAGGGACTCTGAGATATCTGTCAAATGTAGTTCCTACCTTTGCCTGTGCATATACTGCCAGTATAATAGCCGGCAATAATATTATCATTGATGAATTCCATGTAAAGTAAGGATACATAAGCTTACCCCCTTATTTAATCATGGTCATTAGTATCAACCTGGTCCACATCAAACTCTTTTATTTCCTTGTCCTCATTCATTTGAACCTTTACAGTTCCATCTGGTTTAAATACACTTACAACTACACCGCCATCACCATCAGCTGTAACAGTATCCCCTACATCAGGGAAATCCTCTGTAGCTTCTTCATATACATCATTCTCATATTTCAGACAACATATCAATCTCCCACAGAGCCCCGATATTTTAATGGGATTTAGGGAGAGGTTCTGCTGTTTCGCCATTTTTATAGACACAGGGTCAAAATCACCGAGAAAAGAATGACAACATATAACCCTGCCACATGGACCTATTCCTCCCAACATCTTGGCTTCATCTCTTACTCCTATTTGCCTCAGCTCTATGCGAGTTCTAAACACCGAAGCCAAGTCTTTAACTAATTCCCTAAAGTCAACTCTGCCATCAGCGGTGAAATAGAATATGAGTTTACTCCTATCAAATGTATACTCTACATCCACCAGTTTCATTTCAAGTTTATGTTTTTGTATTTTCTCAATAGCTATCTCTTCAGCTTCTTGTGCATCTTGCCTGTTCTTTTCAACTATCTTTTCATCTTCTTCGGTAGCCTTGCGGATTACATCTTTTAATGGAGTTACTATATCCTCTTCCTTGACATCTTTTGGGCCAATGACAATATCTCCATATTCTATGCCCCTACTTGTCTCAACTATAACCTTATCACCAAGTTCAAGCTCTAAAGCCCCTGGATTAAAATAGTATACCTTGCCTGCTTTTTTAAATCTAACACCCACTACTGTTACCATTTATATCACCTCCCGGAGCTCTATAAGTGTATTAAACCAAATCAAGCTGCTATTTCCTTTGGATTTTGCAAATTTTATCTGTTTCAAAATAATGTCTAAAATAAGTATCATAGATTTTATGGAATAGGTCTTAGCAATCTTATTTATAATGTCTTCAAAATCGGCGTTTTCTATGCTTATTTTACTACCTGTCTTTACTGCAAGGCCATCTCGAAAAAGGGAAGAAATGAACTCAAGAATGAGTTCAGGCCTTTCTTCAATTGAAGAAATCTGTTTTAATGCTCCACTTATATCAAAAAAATCTTTTTTTGATATTAAATCCGAAAGTATATCAGCAATCATCTGCCTTGTTTCAATTACAATAGCACTTCCATCACTTTTTGACATTGAAAAATCAAAAACCTGACAGCGAGATACAACTGTTTTTAGTAACTGTTTTAAATTATCAGCCAATAGTATAGTTATACTTTGAGTTTCAGGCTCCTCTAAACTCTTTAAGATCGCATTTTGTGCCTGAATAGTCATTTTTTGTGCTTCATGTATTATATAAACCTTTTTTTTGGCTTCAATAGGTTTTTTAGTAAAGCTCATTATAAGTTCTCTGACCTGATCTATTTTTATTGAAGCACCTTGTGGAACAATCTCATAAAGATCAGGAAATGTTTTGTTTTGAATCTTTCTGCAGGATTCACAATATCCACAAGGAGATTCTTCGTTTTTGCAATTTACCCTTTTTGCAAGAAATATTGCCCTTTTCGTTATATCTTCTTTATCCCCCAAAAAAATATATGCATGGGATGTATATTTTATATCAAAATCATCATATAATTCCAAGATACCCACCTCAAGTATATAAATCCAACAGAAGCCCTCTTATCTCATCCACTAATGCGATTATTTGCAATGGATCCTTGTCTTCGCTTATCAGTTTTTCAGCCAAATCAATAAGTTTTTTATTAACAGTTTTTATTATCGATAATAATCTTGTTTTACCATGCCTTTGCGGCATTCTCTCTTCTGTCAGGCAAAGCCCTTGGGAAATACACATGTTTAAAAATTCAGCTACCATCTGACGGTATTTTTTTAGATCTTTAAGAGTCATGCTGCGGCATAGACGTCTTCCCTGTTCTTGGATTGCCAGCATATGCATATCTGCCTGATCCTTAAAATGCAATTCCACAGTTGCTTTTAATTCTTTAGCAAAATGCGTCTTTTGGCTATTATCATTTTTCATAATTGTTTTCCCAGAAATTTTCTCGCCGTAAAAGGGATTTACTTTCATATTTTTACAAACCTCTCAACATTCAATACAAATACCGTTGCTCCTCCTACTTTAACCTCTATGGGGTATGGTACATATGCGTCACCAGGACCTCCCGGAAATGGAGTTACAACCTGTTTCCTGGGCTTGCAAACTTTTTCAATTATCTCCATGAGCTCATGCAATTTGTCATCTTGAACACCTATCATCAATGTAGTATTGCCACTTTTTAAAAATCCTCCTGTAGAAGCAAGTTTTGTTACTCCAAAATTTTTCTGCATCAAGTTTTCTAACAGTTTGGGAACATCATTATCCTGAACAACTGCCATAACAAGCTTCATGAAACCGCCCCTCTCTTAAAAATTTTTTTAGATTTTCAAAGCCTTTTATCAAATGCCTGTAATATATCTGAGAATATTTGTTCCGGTGACTTTGCGGCATCTACTATAACTATCCTGTCGGGAAAAGATTTGTGAACTTTTAAAAAACCCTGCCTGACCTTCTTATGAAATTCCATATTTTCCATTTCTAATCGGTCTTTCTCACCTTTTAGCCTCTTTAAAGACACTTCCGGATCAATATCAAGTAATATGGTAAGATCAGGCCAACATTCTTTTAAGAACCATTTATTTATTTTTAAGACCTCATCAATTCCCAAGCCTCGCGCCCACCCTTGATACGCAAGGCTTGAATCTACAAATCTATCACAAAGCACCACATAGCCTTCAGACAGCGCCGGTAATATTACATTTTTTACTAGTTGTGCTCTAGAAGCAGCATAAATCAAAGCTTCTGCTTCTGGAACTGGATTTTCTGTAAATAACAGTAAATCTCTTAACTTTTCACCTAATAGAGTGCCCCCAGGTTCTCTTGTCACCTTGACTTTTTTCCCCTGGCCCATCAAATGCTCGGACAAACGAGTTATCTGAGTGGTTTTTCCTGCCCCATCAGGGCCTTCAACAGTTATAAACTTACCTCTCATGTCTCTTCCTCTTTTAAAAAATATTTTATAAGTTCTATTTTACCACACAAATGAGGTTGCCCTTTATCCCTTGGCAAGAACCTCCCATTTTTAATATTTGCAGTATATATTCTACATGATTCTTATCCAAAACCTCTCCAGGCATAACTATGGGTATCCCCGGCGGATATAAAATAAGCTCTTTTTTTATTATGCGGCCAATACAATCTTTGAGTGGCAAAAATTCACCATCTTTAAAGAAGGCCTTTTTTGGCTTCATTACCTTATTTGGCAGAATATAAGGTGGCTTTGGCAAATCTTTGAGTTTGCACCTCTCTTTAAAACATGAAAGGGCCTTTACAAGGTGCTTGATATCCTTTTTTGTATTTGAAAAGCTCAACAGAAAATAAACATTGTAAAAGTCGGAATACTCAGGGTATATATTGTATTTATCAATCAAAATCTCTTGAACCATATGTCCTGTATAACCAGCTGATGATACATTTACCATTAAGCGGGAAAGGTCTATGTCAAAAATTCCCCTTTTACCCACGACTTCAGAGCCTACACAATAAAAAGGCGAGAATTTATTAATCTGATGTCTGGCATGCTGCGCAAGCTCTAATGTATATTCAATAAGCTCTTTGCCTTCATCTTGCATCAATGCCCTTGTCAAATCTAAAGACGCCATCAAAATATATGAAGGGCTTGTGCTTGTCATCAATTCAAGCCAAGACATCACTTTATTTATATTCATCTTTTGGCCTTTGATATGAAGCCATGCCGACTGAGTAAGGGAACAAAGTATTTTATGTGGGCTCTGTACCCATGCATCTACATCAAAATCTCCTGCAGAATGAGGTAAAAGTGGGCTTAAGGCAAAGTGAGGGCCATGGGCCTCATCCACCAATACATTTATATTGTTTTGTCCGGCTATAAGA
>DUTQ01000370.1 GCA_012841995.1 Thermoanaerobacterales bacterium
AAAAGCACTGAACATAAAGAGAAGAACATTTGGGGTTAGCACTATAATTGATTTAGCTCTAGGTTTTGTAATAGGTGCCATATCGGGTATTTTAGGTATAAATTTGTAAGAAAAGCGGGTGTAAAGATACTAGTTTCAAAGTGTATTCTCGAAGATATTTTTATTGGTGGCATGTTTAATAGCCTCTTCTAATGATATTAAACCATTTTTGTAAAGCTCTTCTAATGAAGAATCCATTGTGATCATATTGGACATTCTACCGGTCTGTATTATTGAATCTATCTGATGAGTTTTCCCTTCTCTTATGAGATTTCTTATTGCAGGCGTTGCCACCATAATTTCCATAGCACAAACTCTTCCGCTGCCGTCGTTTTTTTGAACAAGTTGTTGTGATACAATTCCTTCAATTACATTTGATAGTTGTAGTTTTATCTGGTTTTGCTGATGAGGAGGAAAAACATCGACGATTCGGTCAACTGTTTTAGCAGCCCCAAGCGTGTGGACGGTTGATAAAACAAGATGTCCTGTTTCGGCTGCTGTGATCGCAATAGATATAGTCTCCAGGTCCCGCATCTCGCCTATAAATATTACATCAGGATCCTCTCTCAAAGCTGCTCTAAGTCCATTGGTATATGATTTAGTATCATTGCCTATTTCTCTCTGATTTAATATGCTCATTTTGTTTTCATGCACAAATTCTATAGGATCCTCTAATGTTATTATGTGTCGGCGTTTCCTGATATTTATTTCATTTATCATTGCAGCTAATGTTGTAGATTTTCCACTACCAGCAGGTCCGGTAACTAAAATTAGGCCAGATAAAAGATTTGTAAACTTTTTCAGGACATAAGGTAATTTCAGATCATCCAGGTTTGGAGGAGTTATAGGGATTACCCTCATAACCATTGCATGTTTTCCCTGCTGAAAAAAGGCATTTACTCTAAAACGGGCAAGTTTTGAGATATTATATGAAAAATCAAGCTCCCCGATTTGTATAAAATCTTCATATTCTTTATCACTCATAATATTGCGAACTATTTTTTCAGTATCAGTTTTCGAAAGCAATATTTTACTTACAGGGGTTAATACTCCGTTTATTCTTAAGGTAGGGGGGATACCGGCTGTTATATGGATATCAGAAGCTTTTAACTCAATTGCCTTTCGTAAGAAATCATTAAATTCAATCATTTCTTTAATACACCTCTTTATTTTATTAATTGAAAAATATTTGAATATGAAATATGTTTTAATAGGGGTATGTTATGAGTTTTTTAATTATTTTGCTAGGTCTTCTATTGGGAAGTTTCTTAAATATATGTATATATAAGATACTTTTGAGAGAAACAATTACTTATCAACACTCTTTTGGTATTTTCTTGCAATATCCTGTAGTAGAAATCCTTACATCTTGTACTTTTTTCTTTATTTACAAAAAATATGGTTTAAGTATATTATCAATCAAATACATGATATTAGCTGCTACTTCTATTGTTGTGGGATTTATTGATTTTTTTACTATGGATATATATTATATAACAATTTTGCCAGGATTTATAACTGGAGTGCTTTTTTTATTATTTTATGATAGGGTCGATGCTTTTGATAGTATAATTGGGTTTGCTATTGGTTATAGTGTAATTTGGTTAATAGATAAACTGGGACAAATGCTTTTAGGTAAAAAAAGTATGGGAGAAGGAGATGCATTATTCTTATCAATTATTGGCCTTTTATTAGGGATAAGGCTTTTAGTTGTAGCTCTTTTTATTGCATTTATATCTGGGGGTATCATATCTGCATATATTCTAATCTTTAAAAGTAAATCCAAACACGATTATATACCGTTTGCACCATTTTTAGGATTTGGTGCGTATTTTGCAGTAGTTTTAGGTGATTTGCTTATAAAACAGTATTTTACACTTTTTTAAGTTAAAATATAAAAATTTCGATGCACATGGTTCGCTGTGGTAAGAGATTTCGAACATCAAAGAGGTATTTTATTTACCTAAAAATAAAAGTCGTTTGAGGTGCTATATAACGCCTATTATTTAGAATGCTACCTTAAAAATAATTAAAATAGGCATAGAGATTGATTATAAACTTTAAAAAACTAAAATTGTTTGAGGTTTGTATGGAGGTTTAGTTTGTTAAATATATAACATAGCGTTACTAACAAATAGATTATGTTAACCTAAATTAGTAAAATAGGTAAAAAATAATCTATTTGTTAGTAACGCTATGTTATATATTTAACAAACTAAACCTCCATACAAACCTCAAACAATTTTAGTTTTTTAAAGTTTATA
>DUTQ01000371.1 GCA_012841995.1 Thermoanaerobacterales bacterium
ATAAGAGGAAAATTGCCCTTGATGAGCCTATAAAGGCATTGGGAGAATATAAGGTTGCAATAAAGCTCTTGCCTGAGGTAGAAACAAATATATGTGTTCAGGTTATTGAAGGGTGATTAAATGGCAAACCTTAAAGTCCCGCCATATAATTTAGAGGCTGAGCAATCTGTTTTGGGTTCTATGCTACTTTCAAAAGATGCTATTTTTACGGCTGTTGAAAGGTTAAAAGCAGATGATTTTTACAAAGATTCTCACCAAAGGATTTTTGAGTTATTGTTGGAATTACATGAAAATCGCGAGCCGGTAGACCTGATTACTGTCACTGAAGCTATGAGGTCAAAAAAAATGTTAGAGCAAGTAGGTGGAGTGACGTACCTTACAACTCTGACTGAAATAGTTCCAACAGCTGCAAATATCTCATACTACTGCGACATAGTAGAAGAAAAGTCATTGATCCGCAAGCTCATAAATACTTGCTCAAAAGTGTTATCAATGGCTTATGAGGCCAAAGACGATGTAGAAGGTTTACTCGATGAAGCTGAACGCATGATATTTGAAATCGTGCAAAAACGCCGGGTGGAAGGTTTTTTTCACATAAAAGATGTTCTCCTGACTACATTTGAGCGCATCGAAGAGCTTTACAATTCAGAAGGAGGCATTACAGGTATACCTACAGGCTTTCCGGATTTGGATGAAAAAACTTCAGGTTTTCAGCCCTCTGATTTGATACTTATTGCAGCAAGGCCCAGTATGGGGAAAACTTCTTTTGCCTTAAATATTGCCGCAAATGCTGCAATACGTCACGATATACCAGTAGCTATTTTTAGTCTTGAGATGTCCAAAGAACAGCTTGTGCAGCGATTGCTCTGTTCTGAGTCAAATGTTGACAGCCACAGGCTCCGCACAGGTCAACTTCAAGATGATGATTGGCCTAGACTAGCTCAGGCAATGGGGCCTTTATCAGAAGCCCCCATATATATAGACGATACACCTGGCATTTCAAGTCTAGAGCTTAGGGCTAAAGCACGACGGCTTAAGGCAGAAAAAGGGTTAGGGCTTATTGTCATAGATTACCTTCAATTGATGTCAGGCCGTGCTAATTTGGAAAACCGCCAACAGGAAATATCTGAGGTGTCAAGGTCATTAAAAGCTCTTGCAAGAGAGCTTTCTGTACCTGTAGTTGCCCTTTCCCAGCTTTCAAGAGCTCCCGAAGTAAGGGCTGATCACAGGCCCATATTAAGTGATTTGAGGGAATCAGGCAGCCAGGAACAGGATTCAGACCTTGTGGCATTTTTGTATAGAGATGATTACTATGACCCTGAAACTGAAAAAAAGAATATAGCTGAAGTAATTATCGCTAAGCAGAGAAATGGCCCTACGGGCACAGTGGAGCTTGCATGGCTTCCCAGGTTTACCAAGTTTGCTAGTATTGAAAAATATAGACAAAGCGAAGCTGGCTGATGTAGGCCCAATTATTAGGAAAATAAAATAAAGACCGCATAACTACTTTTTGGTTTTGCGGTCTTTTTCTTTATTGTGTCCTGTAGTTACAAATACTACCTTACAGGCGTGAAAAAACTACATGGCTTGACTATAATTTTAGTAAATATTAGATGCAGATTTTATTCACCTGGCGTAAAATGGATGTTTGACCTTGAATTTGCTCTTTTGTCTTTCTTATTCTTTTTTTTCTCATTTAAATCTGTAAGTTCTCTTGCTGTTTCTTCGTTAAATCCCAGATCTTTTTGTTTAAGTGTCGCATCTTTCGGATCAAACTTTGATTTTTTCTTTGGCATTTTCCAAACCCTCCTATTTAATTAGATTTTTTAAATTTAAAAGTCTAACAATGTAAAGACAAGCTATAATTCTTTGATTTAAGTATAGAGAACTAACTTTGCGCTATGAATATAATTATTTTATCTACTATAGTATTTGTAAAAAGTTTGTTAATAATACGTGATATAAAAATGTGTTTTAAAATTAATTTATAAAACTAGTTTGGTTAAGCTTATTGTATAAAAATTGCATTTAATGACATAAGTGATTTAACATTTGCAAAATATTGACTCTAACAAATGCGTTTGATAACATTAATTGTGTGTATTTAAAAATCAGGTGTTTAATAAAATATTCTTTAAATAGGGAAGGGATTGTATGCCCATAAAGTATGATGTGGTAATTGTCGGTGCTGGACCAGCTGGAATTTTTACTGCTTTAGAGCTTGTTAATAATGCCCCGGGGATATCTGTACTTATATTGGAAAAGGGCAAGGATATTGAGGATAGAAAATGCCCATTAAAGCAATACCATATCCCTTGTAAGCAGTGTAAACCGTGTTCAATTGTAAACGGCTGGGGAGGAGCAGGTGCTTTTAGCGACGGAAAACTCACACTTACTACCGAGTTTGGCGGTTGGCTTGATGAATACATTGATAAATCTGAAGTTCAAGAGCTGATAAATTATGTTGATAAGGTTTTTGTTGATTTTGGCGGGACAGAGATTGTCCACGGGACAGATACCAAAAAAATCAGGAAGATACAGAGACAGGCCGCAACTGCAGACTTAAGGCTTATACCTGCATTGGTAAAACACCTGGGCACAGATAAGTGTTGGGACATCTTGAAAGAAATGCGGGACTTTCTAGATAATAAGGTAGATATAAAGATGTGCACAAGTGTAGAAACACTCATAGTTGAAGGACAAGAGATAAAGGGTGTAGTGACAAGGGACGGTCAAAAGTTTTTGGCAGATTGTGTGGTTGTAGTGCCCGGTCGTGAAGGAGCAGAGTGGTTTTCAAGAGAAGCGAGGCGCCTTTCACTTGATATGGCTATTAACCCTGTTGATATAGGAGTAAGGGTTGAAGTGCCTGCAGTTGTTATGGAACATCTGACAGATGTAGTCTATGAATCCAAACTTATTTACTACTCAAGGTCTTTTGATGATCGTGTGAGGACATTTTGCATGAGTCCTTATGGTGAAGTTGTAATGGAAAATAACAGCGGTCTTATGACTGTAAACGGTCATAGCTATGCTGATAGAACAACAGATAACACAAACTTTGCACTACTTGTAAGCAAGACTTTTACAGAGCCTTTTAGGAAACCCATATCATATGGAAAATATATTGCCACATTGGCAAATATGCTGGGTGGGGGAGTATTAGTGCAAAGATTAGGGGACCTTATTTCCGGCAGACGGTCTACTCCAGAGAGGATAAAGCGGGGGCTTGTTGAGCCCACTCTAAAGGAGGCAACTCCGGGAGATTTAAGTTTGGTTTTTCCTTATCGCTATTTAGTGAGTATATTAGAAATGCTTGAGGCGATGGATAAATTGGCTCCTGGTGTGAATTCTAATCACACCTTGCTTTATGGTGTTGAAGTAAAATTTTATTCTTCAAGGCCTACTTTGAGTTCCAGTTTGGAAACACAGATAAAAAATCTATTTGCCGCTGGTGATGGAGCAGGTGTTACAAGAGGTTTAGTCCAAGCATCGGCATCAGGCATTATAGTTGCACGGGAGATACTCAAAAGAATCTAGCGATGAATTAAAAAATTCTCTTACACAAAGATTCTTTTGAGTATCTCCCGTGCAACTATAATGCCTGATGCCGATGCTTGGACTAAACCTCTTGTAACACCTGCTCCATCACCAGCGGCAAA
>DUTQ01000372.1 GCA_012841995.1 Thermoanaerobacterales bacterium
AAAACAACGAAAACAGGAAATAGGAGTTGATTTAATGGGTATAGAAAAAGTAATGGATCCTTCCAAAATCAAATGGATCAATTCTGATGGACCTGAAGGAGATATAATCTTTAGCAGCAGAGTGAGACTTGCCCGCAATTTAAAGGATACTCCTTTTCCTCACATGCTTTCTGATGATGGAGCAAAAAAAGTCATAGAACTTGTGGGTGCTGCTTTGCGTGCCAATCCTGTTTTATCAAAAGACATGCAAATATATTTGATGTCACAATTAACAGAAGAGCAAAAGGAAACATTGGTCGAGATGCATCTTATCAGCCCTGATCTTGCAAAATCTAAAAATGGTGCAGTTATCATAAATGAAGATCAAACGATTAGTATAATGATAAATGAGGAAGACCATATAAGGATACAAACGGTTTTTCCTGGTTTTCAATTACACAAAGCTTATGATTTGGCCAGCAAGGTAGACGATGCGCTGGAAGAAAAGTTAGACTATGCTTTTGACGAAAAGATAGGATATTTGACAGCATGCCCTACTAATGTGGGGACAGGTATACGGGCCTCTGTGATGATGTATTTACCGGTGCTTACGATGATGGAGCAGACAAATAAAATTTTCTCTACAATTTCACAACTAGGTCTAGTTGTTAGGGGGCTTTATGGTGAAGGAACTCAAATGAGGGGAAGCCTTTACCAGATTTCAAATCAGATTACCCTTGGAAAATCTGAAGAGGATATAATACAAAATGTAGAGGTTGTGGCAAGACAGATTATAACAAATGAGAGGAATCTGCAGCAAAGTCTTTCAGGGGAAGCGCGATTGCGTTTAGAAGATAAAATCCTAAGGTCATATGGTATTCTATGCAATGCAAAGCTTATATCATTTCGTGAGGCCATGGATTTTATTTCTGATGTAAGGTTAGGGGTATATTTGGGTATAATTAAAAATTTAAAGCCAGAGGATTTAAACAGCTTGTTTTTAATCATAGGCCCTGCATATATTCAGGAAGTATCAAAGGAGAACTTATCTCCTATAGATAGGGATTTAAACAGGGCTAAACTTATAAAGCAAAAGATTGCGAAATGAGGTGAATGTTAAGTGAATGGAAGATTTACTGAAAGAGCACAAAAGGTTATCTTGTACGCCCAGGAAGAAGCAAGACGACTAAATCACAATGTAATAGGCACTGAACATATACTATTGGGGCTTATAAGAGAAGGAGATGGAGTTGCCGCAAGGGTATTGACTTCAATGGGAGTAGATATTAAGGATGTTCGCAGCCAGATTGAAATGATGATAGGAACAGGCCCGTTTGCAATACAGGGCCCTATCGGTTACACGCCAAGGGCTAAAAGGGTTATGGAACTTGCGATGGATGAATCGCGAAAGCTTGGGCATAATTATGTCGGCACAGAGCATATTTTATTGGGTTTGATAAGGGAAGGTGAAGGAGTCGCTGCTCAAGTACTGTCAAATTTGGGAGTTAGTATGGAAAAAGCCCGTAAAGAGATATTAAACTTAGTGGGGCAAGATTCTAAGGCTACACCAGGTTATAATCAGAATGCAAAAACACCAACATTAAACCAATATGGTAGGGATTTAACCCAACTGGCAGCAGAAGGCAAATTAGATCCTGTTATAGGCCGTGAAGAGGAGATTCAAAGGGTAATTCAAATACTTACACGTCGCACGAAAAACAACCCATGTCTTATCGGTGAGCCGGGTGTAGGAAAAACCGCAGTTGTTGAAGGGCTTGCACAGATTATTGTAGAACAAAATTTGCCGGAGATTCTGAGAGATAAACGGGTTGTAAGTCTTGACATGGCTTCATTGGTAGCGGGAACAAAATATCGGGGTGAGTTTGAAGAAAGGTTAAAGAAGATTATAAACGAGATAAAACAAGCAGAAAATGTAATTTTATTTATTGATGAAATGCATACTATAATTGGTGCCGGTGC
>DUTQ01000373.1 GCA_012841995.1 Thermoanaerobacterales bacterium
AAATGCTATCTATCAATCTTGAAACTTAAAAGCCCAATTGGAAAGCGCGGCTTTTGAATTGGGCAAGACAATGACTTGGCCGCAGGTTGGTAAAAACTATGTAGATATCCTGACAAGCATAATAAGCCAAGATGCAGAAAGAAGGTATGTTAAGCGTGTATAAACATCTTCTCAAAATGACCGATTCTACAGGGATACTACAATTTAGCAATAAATCAGAGCCGCTTATTGAAAGCGGATATACTGTTGATGATAATGCACGGGCCTTGATAGTAGCGGCAGGCATGGAAGAAATAGAACGAGAAAGGTTGTTACTGACTTATACGCGGTTTCTTAAAGACGCCCAGTCCACTGATGGCATTTGGCACAATTGGAAGATAAAAGAAGTATACTTGCCTGATATAAACTCTGAAGACAGTATAGGTAGAGGGATGTTAGCAGCCAGTTTTGCAGCAAACTGTGGTGTGCAGAAGGCTGAAGAAATGGCAAAGGGTGTTTTAAAGCGTGCACTACCTGAAGCACTTAAAGTGCACTCGCCAAGAGCAACGGCCTATGTGCTTTTGGGATTGATAAAATTAGCTATATCTTATAAAAATAAAAGGATTTTTTCTAATGCAAAACAGATGGCACAAAGGTTAATTAATCTATATGAGACAAACTGCTGTAGGGATTGGCACTGGTTTGAGGATAGATTAACATATTGCAATGCTCTATTGCCCCATTCCCTTTTTGGATATTATGCAATAACAGGTGATATCAAAGCCTTAAGAGTTGCTACAGATACATTAAACTTTTTATCGGAATCACTTTTTCAAAAGGGTTATCTCAATATCGTGGGAAATAGAGGCTGGTGGAAAAAACAGAGTTTTATACCACCTTTTGACCAACAACCTGTTGATGCGGCATCGATTATACTAGCATGTCTTCAGGCTTTCATTGCAACTGGTGATAGACAATTCATTTCACGTGCACAACTGGCATATCAATGGTACTGGGGAAATAATATCAATAAAACGCCTTTATTTAATGAACAAACTCAAGGGTGCCATGATGCCCTAGTACCTGATGGAGTTAATTTAAATCAAGGGGCGGAGGCCGTTGTATCCTTTTTGATGGCACATCAGGTTTTAAATAACGTATTAAAAAAACATAAGCACATGTTAGTCCCTGCAGTATAAAGAGGAGGGGGCATAGTGGAAAACAAGGAAATTTTAAATACTGAAGCCAAATTCTATGATGTTGTAGAAAATATTAAGAAACAACTGGGGGATTTAAGCCATGTTGATGTAATTATTGGAATCCCCCTTTTTAATGAAATTGAAAATTTAAAAGATATAATTCACATTGCAAGTGAAAGCCTAAAGCATGATAATGTAAGTAAACTGGTTGTTTGTATAGGTGATCAAAGGGTACAAGATATAATAGATAATAATATTAAAAAATCTGATTTTAAGGGTTTATTTGGGTACACAATGCCATCAGGTATAAGTGAAAGAGGTTATTATATTAGGGCTATATTAGAGATAGCAAGATATATGGGAGCAGATCTAGTGGTATTAGAGACAGATTTAGAAAAAAACAGTAGCATTGAATTGAAAGATTTCATGATAGAAAGAGTTTTAAAACCTGTGGCAAAAGATTATGATATGGCAATTGGGCGCTTTAGGAGACATCCTTTTGAAAACATGAGTGTACCACTTTTTTTTTCACCGCTTTATACATGTTTTTATTCAACAAATTTAATAGATCCAATTAGTGGCATTTTTGCTATGTCCCATGATTTTGTGGAAGAGTTTTGTATCGAATTTGATCAATTTCATATAAATACAGCAGGATATGGAATAAATCAATGGATAATAACAACTGCTTGTAAAAAGAAAAAGGCTATTTGTGAAGTCGATTTAGGGGCAAAGCAAGCCCCTACATTTTTCGGCAAACAAGATATTATTTTCAAAGATATGTTAAAGAGTTTTTTCGAGTGTATTAAAAGAGATGAAGAAATCTGGTTAAAAGATGGTTTTATAATTAGCACCCCGGATTATTTTATGAGTGACAGTTGGGAAAAACCTGCAGATGTAATAAGCGATATCAGTGAGCTCATAGCCTCGTTTAAACATGGTTTTTATAATTACAGAGATTTTCTAAATGTTGTATTAGACAATGAAACCTTAAATCACCTTGCGTCATTGGCCAAAACACCTTTAGATTCTTATAATTTTCCTTTACATCTTTGGGCAGAAATCGTATATGATTTTATATTGGCCTTTGGTTTTTGTCATGATATAGATTATGAGGATTTATTTGGAGCCCTTGCTATTATATTTGATGGAGTATCAGCTAGCTATATAAAACAGATATCAGTAAAACAAAAAAGCTTGCCAGATAAAGCAAGTGATGAGAAAATACTCTATGCTAAAGCTACAGATATGTTTGATAAGAGCGTTCGGACGTTTTTAAAATTAAGACAGAATTTTATAATTGAGTGGAATAAAAAGGCTGAAAAAACAAGACCTGTAATCACTCCTTTAGACTATTTGGAATTCATACCAGGGATTCCTATAGTTTTACCAAAGAAGATAAGTGGGCCTAGAAAAAAAGTCATTACGACTGGTGATGTTTTTAAACGACTTCAAAAAAAGTATAAAGATGAGTTCGAGGATTTTATGCACAGCATTGGCATTGACACCACAGCACCTCCATCTTATATAGGTAAAAAGTATATGGATTTTATGTCAGAGCTGGAGAAGACAGTTGATAAACTGTGTCCAGGTGATTTATTTACAGTAGAGGGAACAAAAGAAGTGGCAAAAAATATTTTTAATATTTTTCCCCACCGCAGTGTGACTGCTGTAAAATGGGAGGTTTTACGTAAGTTATTGTTTGAATTTCCTCCGGGGAACCTTGTGCTTAGACTTGGCATGAGAAACATGCGTGAGCTCCTAGACAGTATGGATGTACGAGATATATTGACACTTGCACAATTTACAGAGGATAAGGATTATTTTGATCGTATCTTTCTTTGGTTAGAAGATAATTTAAGGCCTGACAGTTTTGAACAAGTAGAGTTAAAGACAATTGTTGTTGAACGCAACAATTTTCCAGGTGTAGGTGAACTTAAGGAAGTAACTGACTTAAATAGACTTACGGCACGCATAGCGGTAACAAATCTGGGGAAGGGGATGGGTGGCAACTATCCGAACCTTCGCTATTTTACACGGATATGTAAGAGTATTGTTGAGGCAGAACATTTTTCAGATTTATGGATTTCATATATTAAAGAGAGAAAAGAAGTTGGAAGAAAATTTACCAATTCCATATTAGGCCACTATGGAAAAGCCTTATTTTCTTGTCATCGCATTTTTGAAAATTTTCACCACAGAGAGCTTGTCATAAGACTAAAAATTCTCGCCAAGGAGCTTGAATTAAAAAATGAAAAAGATGCATCTAAAATGATCGATGCGATGGCAAAAGGGCATGGCTTAAATCTAGTGTTAAAAGATGGGACTTTTCTTCCCTGTTCTGCATGGACTTGGGCTAGCTTTAGTTTTAAAGGTGGGGAAGGTATTCCCACACCATTGTTTTTGCATGTTGAAAGAGATTGGTTTAATCATGATTTGTTAGAAGAAATATACAAAGAGATGGGATATAATCCTAAATATATAATGAATCAGGTTTTTCAATTTATAAGCCAAGGAAGAGAAAGTGTAGATCTTATCGACACGTTGCTGGGTGTAAAGCCATCCTCTGAAACGATAGTAGTCCAAGAGCTGGATAACTGGCCAGAAGCAGAACAGTTAAAGCGATATGCGGGAAACCCTATTTTAGATCCAATCCCTGAACACTGGTGGGAAAACAAGTATGTATTGAATGCAGCCGCAATAAGGATTAAGGACAAGGTTTATCTTTTATATAGGGCTTTTGGTCAAGATAAAATTTCAAGAATAGGTCTTGCCATATCAGATGGTTACAGGATCATAAAGAGGTTTGATAAACCAATTTTTGTACCTGAAAGGCAAGAAGAGAGAATGGGTTGTGAAGATCCCAGAGTAGTAATAATAGATAATGAAATAATCATGCTCTACACGGCTTATGATGGTGTTGTGGCCCAAATTGCCGCAGCTTCAATTGCGGTAAAAGATTTTTTAAACGGAGATTTTGATAAGTGGAAAAGAAGAGGATATGCCTTTCCAGGGCTCTGGAATAAAGATGCTATATTAATCCCTGAAAAAATCGATGGCAAGTATGCCATATATCATCGCATAGAACCTAGTATTTGGATGGCTTACTCAGATGAACTAGTTTTCCCATGGCCCACACAGGGCCACAAGATAGTTATGGGCCCAAGATCAGGAATGATGTGGGATTCGGCCAAAATAGGTGCAGGTAGCCAGCCTATAAAAACCAGGTATGGTTGGCTTATGATATATCACGGAGTTGATCAGGAGATGTATTATAGATTAGGAGTAATTCTCGTTGATTTAAATAATCCCGAAAGATTGCTTTATCGTTCTCCAAATCCGGTTTTATCTCCAGAAACAGAGTGTGAAATAGGTGAGCAAGGATGTTGGGTACCAAACGTAGTTTTTACGTGTGGGGCTGTCCCAGCAGTGGATAAAGAAATATTAGATGATGAAGACGAGATATTGGTTTATTATGGTGCAGCAGATACAAATATATGTCTTGCTACAGGCAAAGTAAAAGGATTGATCCCGGAAAAAATAAGGATGAGAATAAAACAAAGAACCTAAATAGGGCTATACTTTTCCATTATTTCGTATAAGAGGTGGGCGATGCCATTGTTATTGTTATCTTTTGTAGTATATTTTGCCCATTTTTTTACTTCTTGTTTAGCATTTCCCATGGCTACACCATAACCTGCAATTTTAATCATTGAAAGATCATTCATTTGATCCCCAACTGCTACAACTTTTTTTAATGGTATTTTTAAGAACTCACATAAATTTTTCAATCCCTCTCCTTTAGAGATATTATTTGGCAAAACATCCATGTATACATCATCCGTTTGTACAAAATTTATATCTTTTTTGATCTTCTGCTCGAGGCTTAACAGCATGTCTCGTGCTTTTTTTACATTTCCAACTAAGAGTATTTTATTTACTTTATTAAATTTTTTAATTTCTTCTAATTGTTCAAGTTTCACATCTCTTTGTTTTTCTAAATAAAGCTCATGAGCAGGTTTAAAATCTGGAATGAAGATTTTATCCTTATAAAAGGTCATGATTCCAAAATCACTATCTATAAAAAGATCTATTACCTGCTCAAAAATTGTTTCATCTACATAATTGGAATATATTACACCTTTTTTGGGGTCAAAAAGCTCACCACCGTTGAGAAGAATCATTGGCATATCTATATTTAAGATTCTCAATAAAGGCAAGACAGTTTTTTGGCTACGGCCAGTTGCAATCGTAAACATACCACCTTTTTCCCTATACTTATTTATTGCAATTAAGTTTTCTTTAGATACTTTTTTTTCATCTGTAAGTAGTGTTCCGTCCAAGTCGGCAACTACGAGTGGATAGTTGTCCATTATTGTCCCTCCATTTTTATGATTTTCCGACATATTATTTTGCCTTGAAATGGTATTATAATACAAATTCATGAATAATGCCATATACTTTACTTATGAACTTCAGTTCATGCCTGATAGTATATATTGAAGGATATCGAATGTTGAGGAAACAGAGGGTTAGATGTTATACTTTAAAATGGATTGTAGCAAAGCTTGAGAATTACTATATATTAAACACAATTTATGAAGGATTTTTAATGTTTTCGTCGAAGTCTAAATTAATATCATAAATGGAGTGATATTATTGATAGAAATGTACGGGGTTTCGAAGGCTTATAACAAAGGCCCTGTTGCCCTTAAGGATATAAATTTGAAGATAGAGAAAGGTGAATTTGTTTTTATTGTCGGGCCTAGTGGAGCAGGAAAATCTACTATGATTAAACTGCTATTTCGAGAAGAACTTCCAACTAAAGGCCAAATATTTTTTTGTGGAAAAAATATAACGCGCATGAAACCTAGAGAGATCCCATATATAAGGCGGCGTATAGGTATGGTATTTCAAGATTTTAGACTTATTCCACAAAAAACCGTATATGAGAACATAGCTTTTGCGCTACAGGTTGTTGAGGCACCACAGAGGGAGATAAATAGAAAGGTGCCACAAGTACTGGAAATGGTTGGATTACCCCATAAAGCCAAGGCGATGCCAGGGGAACTTTCAGGTGGAGAGCAGCAAAGAGTTGCATTGGCAAGGGCGATTGTCAATAACCCAGATGCACTTGTAGCAGATGAACCTACAGGAAATTTAGATCCGGATACATCATGGGAGATCATGAAATTGTTAAGTGATATAAACAAGAGGGGTACTACGATAATTGTTGCAACTCATGCTCGTGAGTTGGTGGATTCTATGAAAAAAAGGGTAATACAACTAGATAAGGGCTATATAGTGCGAGATGAAGCAAGAGGTGCATATCGAAAATGAGAATTAGAACCTTTGGGAATTTTTTTAAAGAAGCCTTTGTCAGCCTTTTCAGGAACCGCTGGATGAGTCTGGCATCAATTGGAGCTGTAGCTGCTTCCTTAATCGTACTTGGTTCATTTTTACTCCTTTCCGTAAATTTTGATCACATATTGGTAGATGTAGAATCACAGGTCGAGATAACCGCATACCTAGAGGATACAGCTGATGATTTGGATATTGCAAGACTCAAAGGAGAGCTATCAGGCATATATGGTGTAAAGGAAGTCAATTTTGTTTCAAAAGAAGATGCAATGGAAGAATTTAAAGAACAAGTAGGTAAAGAGCTACTTGAAGGATTAGAAAATCCCCTTCCCAATTCTTTTAGGATCAAAGCGGACAACCCTCAGGATGTACCTGAAATAGCACAAAAGATTGAAAAGGTTGAGAAAATAGATCAGGTAAAATACGGCAAAGGCATTGTGGAAAAGCTTTTTAACATGATACATTGGGCAAGGATAATAGGTCTTGTCATTATGGTGGTTTTTGCTGCAATATCTATTTTTATAATAGCAAATACTATCAGGCTTACTGTTTTTGCCAGGCGCCGCGAAATTAACATAATGAAATATGTAGGTGCAACAGACTGGTTTGTGAGATGGCCATTTCTCATTGAAGGAATGATCTTGGGTCTTATCGGTTCAGCCATTTCAATAGGGATTCTCGGAGCAGGATACAATTATATTTATGATGTTGTTAAATTAAATGTGCCAATGATTTCGCTTCTGCCTTTAAGTAATTTTTATGATTACGGTCTTGCATTTTTGGCAGTTGGAATGTTGATAGGTGCGTTAGGCAGCAGTTTTTCAATAAAGCGTTTTTTACGCGTTTAAATTGATGATATTCAGCTTTAACAAGACAATTCAAAGCGGGAGGAGATACATAGTGTTTCGACGCAATACAAGATTTATTGCGACATTGGTTGTCATAGTGTTTTTATTTACTTCGTTTATTCCTGCCATGGCAGCTGATATGAAGGATTTACAGAAACAACAAAAAAGCGTAAAATCACAGCTAAAGGATCTCAAAAAAAATATAAACATGGTCGATAAAGAAAAGAAGGATATTATATCAGAGTTGTCTGTTATTGATAATGAACTAGGTAAGGCTCAAAACGAATTGGCTAAAATTCAGGCAAGTCTTAAAACAAATCAAGCAAAACTTGACGATACCCGTCGTGATCTTGAAGCAGCTCAAGATAAGGTAGAAGAACAGAAGGAAGATCTCAATGTGCGAATGAAGGCATTATATATGATGGGGCCAGTTGATTACATAGAAGTGCTTCTTTCTGCAACAAGTTTTTCTGATTTTTTAACAAGACTTGATATGGTAAAAAGGCTAATAGATTCTGATAAACAGTTGCTTGCGGAGTTTAAAGCAAAAAAAGAATTGGTAGAAAAAAAGAAAGAAGAGCTTGAAAGACAACAAAGCCAAATTTATCGACAACAAAGGGATGTCAGTGCAAAGAAAGCTGTAATTGCTTCAAGAAAGAGTGATAGACAGAGACTCCTATCCCAGTTAGAAAAACAAAAGAAAGAATATGAAAACAAGCAAGATCAATTAGAAAAAGATGCTAAACGCCTTGCAAACATGATTTATCAAATGCAGGCAAAAAGTAATAAAGGATATATGGGGACTGGGAGTTTCCACTGGCCTGTACCTGCTTCAACTAGAGTAACTTCAGAATACGGTTGGCGTACACACCCGATATTTAAAACAAAGAGGTTTCATAATGGAATCGATATCGGTGCCCCCACTGGCACTAAAGTTGTTGCAGCAGATGATGGCCAGGTCATATATACTGGATCATATGGTGGCTATGGAAAAACTATACTTGGCCACCATGGTCTATTA
>DUTQ01000374.1 GCA_012841995.1 Thermoanaerobacterales bacterium
AAACATAATTTATCATACTATGATAAATATATATATTTTTTTTGGACAAATGTGAAACACAATTAATATCTAAAGTTGAAGTAAGTTTATTTTAATAAAGTTTTAATTGCTGTTTTTGTTGATGTCTTTTAATGGCAAGTTCAATCAACTCATCTATAAGTTGGATATAAGTAAGGCCAGACGCCTCCCACATCTTGGGATACATACTTATACTTGTGAAACCAGGAATCGTATTAAGTTCATTGATATATAAAGTTCCGGAGACCTTACTCAACAGGAAGTCAACTCGAGCCATTCCGCTGCAATCAAGAGTCTTGAAGGCTTTTATGGCTAGTTCTTGTATTTTTTTGACTGTTTCTGCGGTTAAAGGCGCAGGGATTAAGAGCTTTGATTTGCCGCCATCACAATATTTTGCAGTGTAATCATAAAATTCATTACTTGGAATTATCTCTCCCGGTATGGATGCTTTTGGGTTTTCATTTCCAAGAACAGAACACTCAATCTCGCGAGCATCTATAAAAGCCTCCACAAGTACTTTGACATCATAATCTGCTGCAGTATGTAAGGCGGTTTCTAGCTTCGATCTATCATGGGCCTTTGATATGCCCACACTTGAACCCATATTTGCTGGTTTTACAAAACACGGATACCCAAAAGAGCTTTCTATTTCGGCAATGATGTCGGGTAAAGCTAGAGAAAGGGCCTTTTTATGATAAACCTTGTAGTCAACTACGGGTAAACCCTCCTGCCTAAGTATCATTTTGGCAAACACCTTATCCATGCAAATTGCCGAAGAACTAACTCCACAGCCCACGTATGGGATATTCATAAGTTCAAAAATGCCCTGTATTGTACCGTCTTCACCACGAGGACCGTGAAGCACAGGGAATATAACATCCAAATTATATTTGGTTTGCATACCGTTTTCTAATGTTATGATGCATTTATAATCAGTATTTGGCGGCAAGAGAGCTGGTATTGCCTCTTGTTGCCAGCTGCCGTCTTCTATTTTCGATAAATCACCTTCAAAAATATACCATTTTCCCTCTTTGCTTATGCCTATTGGAAGAATGTCGTATTTGGACTTATCCATAACCCTCATCACCGAAGCAGCAGAAACTCGCGATACTTCATGTTCTCCTGATTGACCCCCGAAAACGACACCAACCTTCAGTTTTTTCACTTTGAACACTCCTCTTTAATTATAGTGCATTAATTTACATTGATTGCAACATATTTTCTAAAACGTGATCATTTGGTATAGCCAATTTTATTATGTTATTTACTCTTATATTCTATTTATTATAATACAAAGAATATCACATAACAATTCATAAAAATATAAATAGAATATATTTGATTGGTTTAGTGAACAAGATGTGAAATAGTTTTATAGTTTATGTAAAGATGTATCATGTTTGAACGAAATTAAGACACAATAATTCCAACTTGATTTTACGTTAGAATTATTATATAATCGGTACTACACTTAATACCTCAAGTATAAACCGTTATGCTTATGCAAGCACAACGTCTAGCATAATATTACAAGCTTAAATTTCATTTTTTATACTCTTGTTGTGCTTATTCAGACACACCGCTTTGTTCAAAAACAGCAGATTACCCTTTAAGCCATACAGATAAAAAGCAAATCAAGGTTTATAGATAAGCCCATTTTATGTGTGAAAAAAGGCACATTAATAGCACATTATATTTTAATTATATTATCCACTGAACTATACAAGTAACAATTGAACAATCTATGTCGACCGAAAAAAACAATGGGTGATTTCCATCAAACATGATGGATTCATATAAAATATTTGGAAAGGTGTGGTATATTTAAATGAAGTTGAAAAAAATGACACTCAACATTAATGGAGTAGATCGCATGTTTATTTGCGATCCACAAAAAGACTCACTAGCTGATGTGCTGCGGCGCATGGGACTTACAGGTACAAAAATCGGCTGTGGAACAGGTGTCTGTGGAGCATGCTCCGTGATTTTGAACGGCAAGGTTGTCCGTTCCTGTGTGAGAAAGATCAACACTGTAGAGGAAAACAGCGAGGTAATTACAATTGAGGGTATAGGCACTCCTACCAACCCGCATCCATTACAAGTTGCTTGGATGAATTGTGGTGCTGTGCAGTGTGGCTTTTGTTCTCCCGGTTTTATTGTTTCAGCTTATGCCCTACTCATGGAAAACGATAATCCAACCCGCGAAGAGGTTAGGGATTGGTTCCAGAAACACCGCAATGTCTGTAGATGTACAGGCTATAAACAAATAGTTGATGCTGTCATGGCTGCGGCTAAGGTTGTACGTGGTGAGGCTAAGATTGAAGATATTACATTTCAGCTTCCTGAAGACAATGATTACTACGGAAAGCCACTGGTGCGTCCGGCGGCACTTGGCAAGGTCTGCGGCTTGACCGACTACGGCGATGATATTGCGTTGAAGATGCCAGAAGATACCCTTCACGTGGCGATTGTTCAGCCAAAGGTTGCTCACCACGCTAAAATATTGAATATTGACTACTCTGAAGCTGAAAAGATGCCCGGTGTTGTAAAAATTTTGACACACAAGGACATAAAAGGAACAAATCGTTTAAACCTGTCAACTGCAAGCAGACGCAGTACTACTGTAAAGCCAAGTCGCCCAATTCTGTGTGAGGACAAGATCTATCGTTATGGCGACGTAGTGGCATTGGTTGTAGCAGATACGAGAGAACATGCACGTTCAGCTGCGGCAAAAGTTAAGGTAGAGATTGAGCAACTCCCCGAATACCTAAACTATCTCGATGCAGTCATGCCCGATGCCATGCGCATACAAGAAGACACCCCAAATATATTTATACAACAGCCGGTCTTTAAAGGTGAGGAAAATGTGGATGAGATAATTGAAGAATCGGCTTACAGTGTTGAGGCAAGTTGCTATTCAAGTAGAGAACCACACCTGTCCATAGAGGGAGATACTATTCAGGCATATTGGGATGAAGACGATATATTGACAATTCAGTGTAAAGCTCAAGGTGTTTACGCTGCAGTAAGCAATATCTCAAAAGCTGTGGGGCTCCCAATAGACAAGGTCAGAATAGTACTTAACCATTCAGGTGGCAGTTTTGGTTGGTCTACAAATGCTGCTTCGTATGCTATGGTGGCGGCAGCAGCAATAGCAACAGGTAAACCCGTGGCCCTTTCCATGTCATACGAAGAACACCAGCACTTTAGCGGCAAACGCAGTCCAAGCTATTCAAACGGCCGCTTGGCCTGTGATGAAAATGGCAAGATTACAGCATTAGAATTTGACTTTGGTCTTGACCACGGCCCATACCAGGAAAGTGAATGGGTTGTAGATAGGCCATGCCGTTTTATGCTCTACCCATACAATGTGCCAAATGTGGCAGGTCTCTCCAGATTAGCGCACACGAATCACAACTATGGCTGTGCCTACCGCGGCTATGGATGTCCTCAAGCTTATACCTTGAGTGAAACCCTTGTGGATATGTTAGCCGAAAAAGCTGGGATCGATCCATTCGAGTTCCGCTGGATTAATATTGCACGTCCAGGTGACACAAATATTAACAGCTATCCGTATTATGAATATCCCATGGAAGAGATTATGAAGAAGATGCGCCCGCTCTATGAACAGGCAGTAAAAGAGGCAAAAGAAGCAAGGCCGACGCCGCGACGCAATTCAGGGGTATCAGCTTCTTTTGCCTCTTTTACTGCCTGTTCATAGAGCGGGCGCATCTTCTTCATAATCTCTTCCATGGGATATTACAAATATTAACAGCTATCCGTAT
>DUTQ01000375.1 GCA_012841995.1 Thermoanaerobacterales bacterium
GTGAATCTTTTTTAGAAATAGTATTTAATGAGTTTTAAAAAAGGCTTGGCTCAAATTTTAATTGGAACACAGATAGTAGCTAAAGGTCTAGATTTTCCTGGAGTATCATTAGTAGGCGTAATAACTGTTGATACTGCTATTAATATGCCTGATTTTAGGGCAAGCGAGCGAGCGTTTCAATTGATTACTCAAGTTGCCGGGAGGGCTGGTCGAGGAGATTTTCCAGGGAAGGTATTTGTACAGACTTATAGTCCTGATTCTTTTGCAATACAGGCTGCATGTAGAGCAGATATCGAAAGCTTTTATCGAGAAGAACTTAAAATTCGAAAGAATTGTTTTTATCCGCCATATTGTAGCTTATTGAATATTACTTTTACAGGGTCGCAGGAAAAGATCTTGAAAAATGAAGCATTAAAAGTAAAAAAGCTTTTACAAAACAGCCAATTGTCGAGTTTAGAGGTCTATGGGCCAGCGCCTTGTCCACGCTTTCGCATTAAGGACAATTTTAGGTATAGCTTACTATTGAAAAGCCGTAATGAAGAAATATTAATTAAAGTTGAGCAAACTTTAAAAGAACTTGATTTTGATCAAAAAATAAAAGTAGCTTGGGATATGAATCCACAGGATATGTTATAGGAGGAAATTTATGGCTATACGAAATATACGCAAATACGGTGATGAAGTATTAAGGAAAAGATCTAAAACTGTGAGGGATTTTAATGAACGATTGCATATTCTTATTTCAGATATGATTGAAACTATGAAAGAAGCCGATGGGGTTGGATTAGCAGCTCCTCAAGTGGGAATATTAAAGAGGGTTATTGTGATAGACATTGGTGAAGGCATAATTGAGCTGGTAAACCCAGAAATAGTTTCACAAGAAGGGAAAGAAATTGGTATTGAAGGATGTTTAAGCGTGCCAGATGTCTGGGGAAAAGTTGCTAGGCCAAAAAAAGTAAAGGTTAAAGCCCAAGATAGAAACGGAAAAACTATTGAGATTGAAGGTGAAGACCTTTTGGCTCGGGCAATTTGCCATGAAACAGATCACCTTAAAGGTATTCTTTTTGTTGATAAGGTAATAGAATTTGTAAAACCTGATAGTATAAAACCGGAGAGTGAGTGATAAAAGTGCAGATTGTCTTTATGGGTACACCGGATTTTGCTGTTCCAACACTAAAATCATTAATTGAAAATAAACACAATGTATTATCAGTGATAACCCAGCCTGATAGACCTTTTGGCAGGAAACGGATTAAAACTGCACCTCCAGTCAAAAAGTTTGCACTAGAACATAATATACCTGTACTTCAGCCGGAAAGTGTTAAAAATGAGGATTTTATAGATACTATAAGAGAGCTTAAGCCAGATTTATTTGTAGTAGCTGCATTTGGCCAGATATTGCCAAGAGCTTTATTAGATATACCATTTTTCGGGGCTATCAATGTCCATGCTTCATTATTGCCTAAATACCGCGGTGCAGCTCCTATTCAATGGGCTATTATTAATGGCGAAGAGTATACTGGTGTTACAACTATGTGGATGGATGAAGGCATGGACACTGGAGACATTTTTTTAAGTGATTCTATTAAAATACAAATGGATTGGACATCTGAAGATTTATCTAGAGAGTTATCGATGCTTGGAGCTGATCTTATTATAGAAACTATAGAATATATTGAAGGGAACTCCATTATCCGATTGCCACAAGAAGAGGAACATGCAACTTATGCCCCAATATTAAAAAAACAAGATGGGAAAATAAATTGGAATAAAAACACATTGGAGATTCACAATCTTATACGCGGGCTTAATCCATGGCCATATGCTTATACAATAAAAGATAGTAATGAGATTAAGTTAATACGCTCAAAGATATACAAAACAGGTGGAGAAGGCAATCCGGGAAAATTCATGGGCATTGTAAAAGATGAGGGATTTCTAGTCGGAACAGCAGATGGCTGTCTATTAATTCAAGAACTGCACGAAGCAGGTAAAAGAAGAATGACTGCTTTAGATTATTTAAAGGGTCACCCATTAAAAGAAGGGGAATATTTCGCTGATGCTTAAAAACAAGGAAAAGGAATCAGGTAGGATTAAAAAAAGAGTTTTCATTGGTTTATTGATTGCTAGTATTTTATTAATATTGATTATGATATTTACAGCTGTGCTTATTTACTACAATAAGTTTGGCAACTGGTATAGGTATATACTTCTTGCGATTGTAATAATCTTAAGCGTATTTATGTTTATTTTGAGCATCGGATTAGCAAGTGTTGTTATGACTTTATTAAATCGAGGCGTTCATTAGGTTTTCCAATCCGAAAAAAGTCTTTAGATTTAATAAAGTCATAACAACACTTGCTAATCCGATGCTCAAAATAAACATAAATACGCTTAAGATTATTACAATCGCAAGAAGTA
>DUTQ01000376.1 GCA_012841995.1 Thermoanaerobacterales bacterium
ATAAGAGAACTTACATATAAAAAGGGCCTTATACGCTCAACAGGCCTTAAAGATGAAGATAACGTATCTACGTATTCAATGTACAATAGATTTTGCGAGCCAGTAGCAAAGATAGCCCCACACCGAATACTAGCCATAAACCGCGGCGAAAAAGAAGAATTTTTGCAAATTAAAATTGAGGCACCGGAAGAAGAAATAATCAAATTAATACAAATAAAACATATAAAACAACATTCGCCAACTCAAGGCTTGTTGGAAAAGGCAATTGAAGATGCCTACAAGCGGCTTATAGCCCCTTCTATTGAACGGGAAATCAGAAACATTCTTACGGAAAAAGCAGAAGAGCAGGCCTTAAACATCTTTTCCAAAAACTTAAAACACCTTTTAATGCAAGCTCCGGTAAAAAACAAAGTCATAATGGGATTTGACCCTGCATATCGGACAGGATGCAAGGTAGCAATTGTGGATAGGTCGGGCAAACTTCTTACACATTTAGTCTGTTTCCCAACACCACCACAAAACAAAACAGATGAAACCAAAAGGCAGTTGATTCCACTCATTGAAAAATACGAAGTAGATGTAATTTCACTAGGAAATGGCACAGCATCAAGAGAAAGTGAAATGTTTCTTTGTGAACTTATCAATGAAGTAAATAGACCGGTTTCTTATGTGGTAGTAAGTGAGGCAGGAGCCTCGGTATATTCCGCATCAGAACTGGCAACAAAAGAATTCCCGGAGCTGGACGTCTCTTACCGCGGTGCAGTTTCCATAGCCCGCCGGCTTCAAGACCCATTGGCAGAATTAGTAAAAATTGACCCAAAGGCACTCGGTGTCGGTCAGTATCAGCATGACGTAAACCAGAAAAAATTATCGGAAAAGCTAGCAGGGGTTGTTGAAGACTGTGTAAACAGCGTAGGTGTTGATGTAAACACAGCCTCACCTTCACTACTCAATTACGTAAGCGGCATAAATACCACAACTGCAGAAAACATAGTAAAATTTCGTGAAGAAAACGGCATATTTAAATCCCGAAAAGAACTCCTAAAAGTGCCGCGATTAGGGCCAAAAACGTTTGAACAATGTGCCGGTTTTTTGCGTATACCTGAAAGTGAAAATATTTTAGATAATACAGCCGTTCACCCGGAAAGCTATAAACCGGCGGAAAAAATAATGCAGATTTATTCACTGGATGAACTTAAAGAAAAATCCTTTAATAAAAAAGAAATAGAACAGTTGTCTCAAACACTGGATATAGGAATACCCACGCTAAAAGACATACTGGATGAATTAAAAAAGCCGGGCCGTGACCCTAGAGAAGAGCTGCCCTCTCCCATATTTAGAACAGACGTGCTGGAGATTTCAGACCTAAAGCCTGGAATGATTTTAATGGGAACCGTCAGAAATATAACCGACTTTGGCGCATTTATAGACATAGGTGTCCACCAAGATGGCCTTGCACACATTTCAGAACTCAGCGAAAGCTTTGTGCGATCCCCATTTGACATACTAAATGTAGGAGACACAGTAAAAGTCAAGGTTTTATCAGTCGATGCCGAAAGAAATAGGATAAGCCTGAGCCTTAAATGTTGCTGATATTGCCCTAATGGGTTTAATTATACTTCCCTTTTTTAAAAACAATTTATGTCAAGTGCTACCGGACAATGGTCACTTCCCAATATCTCCGAATGAATCTGGGCATCTTTAATACAATCCTTTAGCGATTCAGATACAATAAAGTAATCGATTCTCCAACCTACATTTCTATCCCTAGCACGTGTAATATACGACCACCATGTGTAAGCATCCTTTTTATCTGGATAAAGATATCTAAAGCTATCCACAAAACCCGCATCCAATAGTTCTGTCATCTTTTGTCTTTCTTCATCAGTAAAACCTGCACTTTTCCTATTGCTTTTAGGGTTTTTTAGATCTATTTCCTTGTGGGCAACATTTAAATCCCCACAAATAATCGTCGGCTTGCGAGCATCCAATTCCACCAAGTAATTCCGAAAATCATCCTCCCAAGCCATCCTGTAGTTTAGCCTTGTCAATCCCCTTTGAGAATTTGGTGTGTAAACATTTACAAGATAAAAATCTTCGAATTCTAATGTTATTACCCGTCCCTCTTGATCATGTTCCTGGATCCCAATCCCATATTCAACCGATAAAGGAGTCCTCTTTGTAAATACAGCTGTCCCCGAATAGCCTTTTTTCACTGCGTAATTCCAATATTGCTGATAATCTTCCAAATTTAG
>DUTQ01000377.1 GCA_012841995.1 Thermoanaerobacterales bacterium
AATGAAGAAAAGCCATATGAGCTTACCCAGTATGGATTAGATGTGGTGGTATATCCTGCACCATGTCATTCAAAACACTCTGATGAAAATAATATAGGATGGATAAACCAAAATATAGAATTTGACCCCAAATTATACCACATAGGTATTGCACATGGTGCTCTTGAAGGTATATCTCCTGATATGGAAAAGAATTATTATTTTATGACACAAAAAGAGCTTGAGGAGATACCTGTTGATGTCTGGCTGCTGGGGCATACACATGTGAGTTACCCGAAAAATGCAGCTGTGAAGGGCTGGAAGATATTTAACCCCGGGACACCGGAACCTGATGGCCTTGACTGTGAGCATGATGGCCATGCCTGGATCATAACGATTGACGAGGATAAATCAGTAAAGGCCGACAAGGTGGCAACAGGTATCTACAGGTTTTATGATGAACAATTTGAAATAAGCGATGATGACGATCTATACCGAATCAAGGAGGCTATACTAAAGGATCACCCTGAAGGCAAGGTAGTTAGAATAACCTTGAGGGGAAGGGTGAGCAGTGATGCATATAAGTGCAGACATAAGTTGTACAATGAGCTTGAAGCTAAACTTGCTCATATTATTATAGATGACACAGAGCTTGGGGTTAAAGTCACCAAGGAAATTATTGACAGCGAATTTACATCTGGCTCTTTCCCACATCGTTTTTTAAACGAATTGGCTGAAGATGAAGAAGCATTACAAATCGCCTATGAGTTAATTCGGGAGGTTAGGGAATGTTCATAAAGAGTTTTTCATGCTCCAGATTTGCAGGTTTAAAGGAAAGAAATATAGAGTTTGAAAAAGGCATGAATGTTATACTCGGTCCAAATGAATCCGGAAAAAGTACACTTGTTGAAGGGATTTACGCAACACTGTTTAAAGACCCAAAATTGAGGATGAGTACAAAGAGTGATAAAGAATTTCATGAAAGATTTATGCCATATCCGGATGGAGATGCCATAGACGGAGAAATTACTATATGTGTAGGGGAAAAGGAATACAAGATAAAAAAAGAGTGGGGCATAGCACCATCATTACAGTTTTTAACCCCTGATGGAGATGTAATTAAAAATGTGGACAGAGCAAACGATTTATTAAGGCAAATACTTCAGTTTGGTTCAGGAACATATAGCAGCATAGTATTTGCGAAACAAAGGGATATCAAAGAGGCTATACAGAGAATATTGAGTGATGAAACAACGAATGAAGTAAGCTCTATACTCATGAAAACCCTGATGGAACTTGATGGCATATCAGTTGACGAGCTGGGCAGGAGGATAGAACAGGAAAAAGACCTGCTCTTAAAAAGATGGGATTTAGATAAAAATTACCCTGAAAATAATAGAGGGATAAATGATCCGTATAAAACTGGCCTTGGAGAGGTAATAGAGAGCTATTACAAAAAAGAAAGTATCAAGATCTCTATGGACCAGGCCCAAGAAGCAGAGAGAGATTTTGAAGAGATATGTGAGAAGCTTAAGGCAAAATCAATTGAGATTGAGAAATTAAAGTCAAAAAAGGATGAGCTTGAAAAAATAGAAGATGATGTTACAAAAAGAGCAATATTAGAGCCTAAAATAGCTGGGCTTACAAAGGAAGTTAACATCCTATCTGATGTTTGTAAAAAATGGCCGGTAAAAGAGGCGTTAATAAAGCAGCTTGATAAGGAGCTTGAAACCATAACTGAAGAAATAAAAAAGCTAGAGGAAGAAAAAGAAAACGTCCGCAAGGCCGAAAAGAAATCCGAGATAGAAAAGAAACTGGCGAACATTCAGGAGCTCAACAAAAAGATTGATGATATAAATATAAAGATAAGCCAAATAAAAGAGATAAAAGATGATGAAATAAAAAGGCTTGAAGAGCTCCATAAAAAGATTTCAAAAACAGAAGCAGCTATGGAAGCCGGAGTTATAATAGGTAAATTTAATAAGATAAATACTCCTTGTGATATATGGATAACAAAGGACTTGGAAGATAAACAAAATATAAAACCAGAAGAAACATTTACAGCAAACGGGTATGTAAAGATTGAATGTGATGAATTTGAATTAGAGCTTAAAACCGGTGAAATAGATTATGAAAGGTTAAAAGAAACCTATGAGGGTTGTAAATTAGAACTTGCAAATCTATTAAAACACCTTCAAGTAGAAGATGTAGAAGAAGCCAAACTAAATAAGGCTCAATTAGAAAAGCTAAAAAATGAACACACAAATGCGAAAGAACAATTAGACTTGCTACTTGGTGAGGAAAAATACGATGATTTGAAACAAGAATTAGAACAACTGGATAGCTTGGGGCAGACAAGAAATATTGAAGAAATAAATAGTGAAATACAAGAACTGAATAACAAAAAAACAGATTGTGCAGCAGATAGAAGGTCAGAGGAAAAAATACTTCTGGAATGGGCAGATGAGTATAAAGATCAAGATAATGCCTTTGATATATTAATTGAGAAAAAGATGGAAATAAAACAACTAGAAGACCAGCTGAAAAAGTTGGCACCTATCCCTGAAGGGTATGAATCTGCAGAGGAATTTAAGCAAAGTCTTACAGAAACGAGAAAATCTTATGAAGAAGGGCAACAAGCATACAGCAATCTTAAGGAAGAATACTATGAAAATCAAAACAACCTGCCTGAAACTACATATGAAGAACTAAAAGCCGCATATGTTGAAGCAAAATCAACATTTGATAAAAAACTAAAAAGAGCAAAAAAGCTTATCACAATACAAAAGGCCTTCGAAAAGACCAAAGAGGAGATAGGCAAGGCCCCATTTAAACCATTAGCCGAAAAATTTACCGAGTGGCTATGCATACTGACAGATGGAAACTATACATTAGGACAGATTGACAAAGACTTTGATGTAAGCATACAAAACAAAAACGGTGTTACAATACCGCCCTCTTTGTTATCTGCAGGGACACATGATTGTGTAGCATTGGCATTGAGGTTTTCAATACTTAAATACATCTATGGGGATACCCCCGGTTGCGTAGTACTTGATGACTGTATTGTGGATTTAGACCCGACCAGGAGGAAGATGGCCGTAAAACTCATAAAGAAGTTTGCACAACAAAACCAAGTAATCTTTACAACATGTAATCCCGAAATCGCTGAATTGCTGGGCGGCAACATTATCGATTGGGGATCAGGCTTAACTTCTTAACTTTCGGAAGCACGGGGACGGTTCTTTTGTTTCCAGATTAGATTAAAACGGTTTTTGCTATATGCAATAAAAAAACTCTTTTTTGGTTTTGGTATTATTACAAATGTATTCCAAAAAAGAGTTTTTTTAATGATTTTTATCAGAAGAACATTATATTTATTTTGCTTCCGGTATCTCTATAATATTACTTATTTTATATTTACCGAATTCATTTTTTTCTTCTACAGGGACAAATTTAAACACATGATTTTTTCCCCAAGTATCTTTCATGACTACTGCAACCCAATCACCGCGACGGGATTCAAATATATCAATTGCTGTTACTTTGCCGTAAGGGACAATATTTTTTAATTCTCTTTCACTGACAGTGTCTTTGTAAGATTTTGACAGATACCTTGTAGCTAAATCCATTTTTCCATTTAACCGTGCATTTAAAAATGCACGGACTGTACTAATTCTTTCATCTTTATTTATTGGTTTTACAGGCCTTTCATAATAATCATCGTAGTCTGAATTATAATCCCTAATATAAGTTTTGCCATATCCGATTCTCAAAAATGTGCCTTTTTGTTGTGACCATTGATAGGTATAAGTTTCATAAAAATATCTTCCATCATATTTAATATTTGAGATAGAGAATGTTTTTCCACCGAGGTCAAGCTTGTTTCCAACTCCGGAAAATACCTTGACTGTATTATTGCCTCTTACAGTGTAGATATCTAGATATTTGTTATTGTATATATCTGTATAGACTATTGCAATATCCAAAACGCCATCTTGTGTATAGTCCTTTAAAGTAATTTTCACATCTGTAATTTCGTTCCATCTAAAATATGATTTTCCTAAAACATTCAATAAGCTATCGAGTTGTTCTGATGTGAGATATTCATACCTGTAATTCCAGTTCTGTGCAGCTTGTACAATTACTTTACTCTGAACAGTGTATTGATTGCTGTTATCAGCAGCAAGTGCAAAACCTGATGCCGTTTGAAGTATTAACATCAGTGCAATTGTTACAATGCCAAGCTTTTTAAGCATCATAGACCCCTCCCCACTATTTGTAGTTTACATAATGATTCTAGCATTTATCTTGCTTATAAACCATGGAATCTTAAAGAAGCCATTCCAAAAGAAGGAATGCATAAGAGTTGAGGGTTACATATAAAAGATAAAATTACTGTTTTTTGCATTTGTGGCTTAACATTTAATATATGATATAATTTTGGTGTATAAACTCTTACGAGGTGCCGCCATCTTCACCGGAGTCACTTTCTACAATGAAATCATGATATAATTATAATGATATGTTGAAAATTTATTCCTGCTGAAAGGATTGTTGATATGAGTAAGACATTGGTATTGGCTGAAAAGCCATCTGTTGGAAGAGATTTAGCCAGGGTTTTACATTGTGGCAAAAAGGGAAATGGCTATCTTGGCGAGGATATAACTCATAATCTTCTAACGATCCGCAGCCTGCCTTTACGGCTCAAGACACAGATCACCGCAGAGGTCCGCGGGG
>DUTQ01000378.1 GCA_012841995.1 Thermoanaerobacterales bacterium
AAATAAATCTTATTATTAAATGCCGAATTTTGATTTTATTCATTTGTTACACCCTCTAACGATTAAAATATTCCATATGTATTAGCGTATCAATTATTGCTTATTTTGTAAATAGTCAGCATTATGACTGAATTATCAAATTATCTCCATTGACCTGTTAAAAAAGAAGGCCTGGCTTTTTAGACCACGCCTTCTTAAGAAGGAAAAATGCTTACATCTTGTTTTGCACCTTTTTCTATTCCAGGAATGTGATTATTGGGTCTAGAAACCAGTGCCTTATCAATGACTTCATCCATAGAATTAACTAAAATAAAGCAAAGGTCATCTTTTACATTTTGGGGAACTTCTTCTAAGTCTTTTGTGTTCTCCTCTGGAAGTATTATTGTCTTAATACCTGCTCTATGAGCTGCTAACACTTTTTCTTTAATCCCACCTACCGGTAAGACCCTGCCTCTTAGAGTAATCTCGCCAGTCATTGCTACAGTTCTTTTTACAGGCCTGAAAGAAAGTGCAGATACTAATGCGCAAGCCATTGTTACTCCAGCTGAAGGGCCATCTTTTGGAATTGCACCTTCAGGCACGTGTATGTGAATATCGTATTTTTCGTGGAAGTCATCATCTATACCTAATTTGTCAGATATTGAGCGCACATAACTATAACCCGCATGAGCCGATTCCTGCATGACATCACCAAGTTTTCCTGTCAAAATAAGTTTACCTTTTCCACGCATCACAGTAACCTCAATATTGAGTATATCGCCTCCAACTTCAGTCCATGCAAGCCCTGTGGCAACACCTACAAGGTCTTGCTTTTCCAGGACTCCGTAGTGAAATCTTGGTATCCCTAAAAACTTCTCTACTAATGCAGCATCAACATCGATAATGGACTTTTCGCCTTCCACAACAGACATAGCAACCTTTCTCAAAATATTTGCAATCTCTCTTTCTAGATTTCGGACCCCTGCCTCTCTAGTATAATTTCTTATAATCTTGAGCAGCCCATCTTGCTTAAAGCATACATCTTCACTTGTAAGCCCATGTTCCTTTAGCTGTTTTGGAATTAAATGTCGTTTTGCAATCTCCAATTTTTCAATTTCAGTATAGCCTGGTATTGTCACTACTTCCATGCGATCCAATAATGGTCTCGGTATATTGTGAAGTGAATTTGCTGTTGTAATAAATAAAACACGAGATAAATCAAAGGGAAAGTCCAAATAATGGTCTGTAAAACTATAGTTCTGTTCTGGATCAAGCACTTCAAGCAGAGCTGCTGACGGGTCACCTCGAAAGTCAGCATTCATTTTATCTATCTCGTCAAGTAAAAAAACCGGGTTACTTGAGCCTGCCAGCTTTATTCCATTGATTATCCTACCAGGCATTGCGCCAACATAAGTTCTCCTATGTCCGCGAATTTCAGCCTCATCCTTAATCCCGCCCAATGATACCCTTACAAATTTTCGGTCCATTGCTCTTGCAACTGAACGAGCAAGAGAAGTCTTTCCAACTCCTGGTGGCCCCACAAGGCAAAGTATTGGACCCTTTATCCTTCCTGAAAGTTTTCGCACAGCAAGAAACTCTAAAATTCTTTCCTTTATTTTCTCAAGAGCATAATGATCTTCATCCAGGATTTTTTTAGCCGATTCTATATCCAGCATATCTTCTGTGAACTTATTCCATGGAAGAGAGATAAGCCAATCAAGATAATTTCGTATCACAGACACTTCTGCTGAAGCTGGCACCATTTTTTCCAAACGCTTTACTTCTATCAACATCTTTTCTTTTAACTCATCATTTATTTTTAATTTATCAATTTTTTTTCTGTATTCATCGGCCTCAATCGTCCGTTCATCATCTTCACCCAATTCTTTCCGGATAGCTTTCATCTGTTCTCTCAAATAATATTCTTTTTGGGATTTTTCAATCTGCTTTTTAACATGGCTATTTATTCTTCTTTCGATCTGAAGTATCTCTACTTCCTTGGAGATTATCTTGAACAAAGTTTCAAGTCGCTGCTTATATGGCAATGCCTCTATAATCTTCTGTTTATCCTCAATTTTTACATTGAGATGAGATGTTACTAAATCAGCAAAACGACCGGGATTTGTGACACTTTCCAACGATATTATTATATCTGGCGGTAGTTTTCCGGTAAGCTCCACATACTGTTCAAATAGATTCGTGATGCTCCTCATAAGAGCTTGTTCTTCAGCTGTTGCAGTTTTCTCGTCATCATCGATTATCTCTATTATCTCAACCTTGAAAAATGGTTCTGTTTGAACATAGTTCTTTATTACAGCACGATTTATTCCTTCTATCAGTACTCTTATAGTGTCTTGCGGCATTTTTAAAAGCTGTTTAACCTTTGCTACTGTGCCAGTAGTATATATATCATCTTTGCCAGGCAAATCGAGTTTAGCATCCTTTTGTGCAACAAGGAGCAACTTTTGGTCCATAATCATCGCCTCTTCAAGGGCTCCTATGGATTTCTCTCTTCCTACATCAAAATGCAAGACCATGTTTGGAATTACCGATAAACCCCTTAGAGGTAATAGTGGCAAAATGCGTTTTTGTTGACCTTTTTTCATTGCTATCCCCCTTACTCTAATATTACAGCTAAAGAGATTCTATTATAATCTATTAATTATTCTTTTGCCAGATGGTTACTATTCTATAAAACCATCCTTAAGTCCTTCTATTTGCGTAATTAACTTTATTGACCTTGAGCAGATAACATACTTTCTTTCAACTCAAAGCTTGAAGAAACAAGGGATTGCTCGATAACCTCTTCGATCTTATCAACAGCTATAATATTAATATTCATTGTTTTAAACATCTCCTGCCAATTGTCCCTTGGTATTATCACAGTTTTTACACCAGCCCTTTGGGCAGCCTCAATCTTCGGAATAACTCCGCCAATGGGTTTCACATATCCGCGTATCGAAATTTCTCCAGTCATCGCTATGTCATTTTTCACAGGAATCTTTGTTATAGCAGAATATATTGAGGTGGCTATTGTTATACCCGCCGAAGGACCATCTATAGGTGTGCCTCCAGGTAGATTGAGATGTATATCATAGTCTCGCGGATCTACTCCAAGGCATTTTCGAAGAACAGTCATAACATTATCTACCGATCCCCTAGCAGTGCCTTTCCTTTTAATTCTGTGTGCATTCCCACCCATTTCTTCTTCTTCTACCACACCGGTTACTGAAAGACTCCCTTGTCCCTTTTCGGTCTTAATAGCCGTAGATTCAACTTCCAAAAGCATTCCAACATTGGCTCCGTATACCGCAAGGCCATTGGCAAGACCAATTTGCGGCAAGGGGTTAATCTTTCTTTCAGGTCTTGGAGGATACTGACCACTATTTATTACCCACTCAACATCCTTTGTTTCAATCTTATTTCGCCTATCAGTAATTGCAAGGCCTGCCGCCATCTGAACTATGTTTACAGCTTCACGTCCATTTGTCGCATATTTTTTGATTGTGTTTAAAGAAAGCTCATCTATAGAGAAATTTATTTTTCGCACAGCATTTAGCGCTATTTTGCCAACTTCTTCGGGGGATAATGGTTGAAAATATATCTCAAGGCATCTAGAGCGAATAGCAGGTGGGATTTCCTCAGGCATCCTTGTGGTTGCCCCAATTAACCTAAAATCTGCCGGCAAACCATTCTGAAATATCTCGTGAATATGTCTTGGTATATTCATATCTTCACTACTGTAATACGCACTTTCTAAAAAAACCTTCCGGTCTTCCAATATCTTTAAAAGCTTGTTCATCTGAACAGGGTGAAGTTCTCCTATTTCGTCTATAAAAAGCACTCCACCATGTGCTTTTGTAACCGCACCTGGCTTCGGTTGAGGTATCCCGGCTACACCCATAGGCCCTGCTCCTTGATATATAGGGTCATGAACAGAGCCTATTAGCGGGTCTGCTATTCCTCTTTCATCAAATCTCGCTATGGTTGCATCAACTTCAATAAATTTAGCATCAGGCCTAAAAGGTGTACCTTCAATCCTTTTTGCCTCTTCAAGCACAAGTCTTGCTGCAGCCGTTTTGCCTATTCCCGGCGGGCCGTAAATTATAACATGCTGTGGATTTGGGCCGCATAGTGCTGCTCTCAACGCTTTGAGGCCATCTGCTTGCCCAATGATTTCATCAAAGCTTGCAGGCCTAGTCTTTTCTGAAAGTGGCTGTGAAAGAGAAATCGCCCTCATTTTATTCAATTTTTCTAACTCTTTTCTGGATTCTCTATCAACTGCAACCTTGCTTCCCTGCTGATTTTTTAGCAGATTTAAAAAATAAAGCCCAATGACTATGGCAAAAAATATTTGCACCAGGCTAATTATGTTTAATGTAACTTTCATTTTCTGCCTCCCTTCCCGAACTTCAGCATTTTTATTATAACCTTCATATGCTGATTTATCCTGAAAAAGAGGCCTTAAACCACTATAAAAAAGGTGCTTGTTTCTGGTAAAACAAACAAAAAAGTGCAGCTAAAGCTGCACTAAGCTGTTACTTCTTTCTTCTTGCCTTTCTTTCGTTCGGAAGTTACGACAATCGGTTCATCCCGATTAGCAACTACCTCTTTTGTTATAACACATTTTGAAATATTCGTTCTGTGTGGGATCTCATACATTATATCAAGCATGATATCTTCGATTATAGATCTTAAACCCCTAGCTCCAGTTTTACGCTTAATAGCTTCTTGGGCTATGGCTAAAAGAGCTTCATCGGTAAATTCTAACTGTGTATTATCCATCTCGAACAGTTTCTGATACTGCTTAACCAATGCATTTTTAGGCTCTTTAAGTATTCTCACAAGAGCATTTTCATCTAGTGCATCTAGTGTTACAACTATAGGCAACCGCCCTACAAACTCAGGTATCATACCATATCTCAACAAGTCTTCAGGCATAATATGTTTTAAAACTTCACCGATATTCTTATTTTCTTTATCATCACTGTGAATTTCAGCTTCAAAACCAATTGACTTTTTCCCAATTCGATTTTTTATTATCTTATCTATGCCGTCAAATGCACCACCACATATAAAGAGTATATTAGAAGTATCAATCTGTATGAACTCTTGGTGTGGGTGCTTACGGCCTCCTTGAGGCGGAACACTTGCCACTGTCCCCTCTAATATCTTTAACAGAGCCTGCTGCACTCCTTCACCGGAAACATCGCGCGTTATTGAAGGATTTTCAGATTTGCGTGCAATCTTGTCGATTTCATCTATATACACAATACCCTTTTCTGCCTTTTCTACATCATAATCAGCTGCTTGAATTAATTTTAATAGTATATTCTCAACATCCTCACCTACATAGCCCGCTTCCGTCAAAGAAGTTGCATCAGCTATGGCAAAAGGAACATTCAATATTTTTGCCAATGTTTGAGCCAGAAGGGTCTTTCCACAACCTGTTGGGCCAAGCATTACAATATTACTTTTTTGAAGTTCAACATCATCTTTAGCATCGTTATTTATGCGCTTATAATGGTTATATACAGCTACAGAAAGTATTTTCTTTGCCTGTTCTTGACTGACCACATACTGATCCAGGATTTGCTTTATTTCATGAGGCTTAGGTATATTAGTAAAATCCATCTCCACATCTTCGCCAAACTCTTCTTCGATTATTTCATTACACAACTCTATGCATTCATCACAGATATATACACCTGGCCCTGCTACTAATTTGCGCACTTGATCCTGAGTCTTGCCACAAAAAGAACACTTGAGCTGGCCCTTCTCATCGCTGAATTTAAACATATTTGTCACTCTCCTTTCCGGCTTACTTCCTCTTTTGTAGCACCTCATCAATAAGACCGTACTTTAATGCTTCTTCTGATGACATAAAGTAATCTCTTTCAGTATCCTGCTCTATTTTCTTTATTGACTGTTTAGTGTGTTTTGCCAAAATCTCGTTTAACACTTGTCTTAAATTCAATATTTCCTTTGCATGAGTTTGTATATCAAGTGCTTTACCCTCTACACCACCCCAAGGCTGATGGATCATTATGCGGGAATTTGGCAGTGCGTAACGCTTGCCTTCTGTTCCAGCAGCAAGTAAAACAGCACCCATGCTTGCTGCAAGGCCCATACACATTGTAGATACATCTGGTTTGATGTATTGCATAGTATCATAAATGGCCAAACCAGCTGTAACAGAACCGCCTGGGCTGTTAATGTACAAAAAAATGTCCTTATCCGGATCTTCTGATTCTAAGAAGAGCATTTGAGCAATAACAAGACTTGCTAGTGTATCATCGATGGGAGTCCCGACAAATACGATCCTTTCCTTTAAAAGCCTTGAAAAAATGTCATACGCTCTTTCTCCTCGGTTAGTTTGCTCCACTACCATAGGAACTAAACTCAACTTTTTTGCACCTCCTCAATAAAGTAGCAAAATCAAATCTTTTTAAATGTTTATTTAATCTCTTGATCATTATCAGTCTCTTGAACATTTTCAGCTTTTCTCTCTGTAACCTTTGCATTCTCAATGAGCAAATCAAAAATCTTATCGGTTAATATGGCATCCTTTATTCCAGCTATTTCTTCAGGTTTTAATTCCTTCTTATATTCTTCCAAGGTCTTATTTCCCAACTTGGCATATTCTTGTAGTTTTTCTTCCAATTCTTTCTCATCTACATCTATATTTTCTTCTTTTGCAACTTGTTCCAAGATAAGAGAGGATTCGATGTTTTCGACTGCAGTTTGGCGGAATTGAGCCTTAAGATCATCAGGAGTTAGTTTTACAGCATCCATATAGCTTTTTAGATTTAAACCTCTCATCTGGAGATTTATAGCAAAATCCATGATGAGTCTTTGAGTCTCTCCTTCTATCATCACTTCGGGAATATCAATTTCGGTATTTTCTCTTAGTTTCCTAATAATAGATCCCTTTAGTGAAGCTTCAGAAAGATCTTTAGCTTTTTTTTCAAGTGTTTCTCTAATGCTTTGCTTTAATTCTTCTAATGTCTCATATTCGCTGACATCTTTTGCAAAATCGTCATCTAAAGGCAAGTATTCCTTTTTCTTTAGCTCCTTTAGAGTTACAGTAAAAATCACCGGCTTACCTGCCAATTTTTCTTCATGGTATTCTTCAGGAAATGTAACCTCTATATCTTTTGTTTCACCTAATGACATACCTATGACCTGTTCTTCAAAACCTGGAATAAAGCTGCCACTTCCAAGCTCCAATGGGTAATTTTCAGCTTTTCCACCTTCAAACGGCTCGCCGTCCAATTTGCCTTCAAAATCTATAATAGCAATATCTTTATTCTCTGCTGCTCTGTCTTCAATTGCAACCAGCCTAGCATTTCTTTCTTGAAGTGCCTTGAGTTCTCTTTCTATATCCTCATTAGTAACATTATGCACTAATTTTTCCACTTCTAAACCTTTATATTCACTTAATTTAACTTCAGGCTTAACCACGACCTGAGCTTTTGCAAGGAGGGGTTTGCCTAATTCGATTTCTTCTATATCGAATTTTGGTTGGTCGACTGGCTCTATATTGTATTCTTCAACACCTTTCTGATAAGCCTTAGGTAAGATGAACTCTACAGCATCCTCATATAGCACTTCAGGTCCGTAATACCTTTCAACGAGGGTACGGGGAGCTTTCCCTTTCCTAAAACCTGGAACGCTAAAACGCTTTGCGTTCTTTTTATACGATTCCTGCATTGCCTCGTCAAATTGTTCTGCATCTACCTCAATATCCAAATATGCAGTGTTGTTTTCTATTTTCTCCAGATTGACTTTCATCATGTTCCTCCTTGTTTTTCTCCATTAAATTTAAATATCCAATATATTATGAGCTTGCGCTCAATAAACAAATATTTATAAACCATTTTACTTGTCGTTCATTACTATATTATAGCATAAAAATCTTATGCGTTCCAAGAGCAAAAATCTATTTTTATAAAACAACACCTCGGTAAAATACCGAGGTAAAAAATCCTATATTATGGTGCGGGCAAGAGGATTTGAACCTCCACGGAAGAATCCACTAGATCCTAAGTCTAGCGCGTCTGCCAGTTCCGCCATGCCCGCATGGTGAGCCATGGAGGACTCGAACCTCCGACGCCCTGATTAAAAGTCAGGTGCTCT
>DUTQ01000379.1 GCA_012841995.1 Thermoanaerobacterales bacterium
GGAAAACTTCAATCTTTCAGAAAAACAGGCTCAAGTAATTTTGGATATGAAACTACAAAGGCTTACTGCCCTAGAACAGCAGAAGATCGAAGATGAGTATAATGAGCTTTTAGGTAAAATAGATTACTATAAAAAAGTATTATCTGATGAACAAATGGTGCTTTCTATTATAAAAGAAGAAATTTTGGCTATAAAAGAAAAATTTGGTGATAAACGACGTTCTACTATTACAGCACAGGACGGCGATATAGATATCGAAGACTTGATTGCCGAAGAAGATGTTGTAATAACACTTACACATATGGGCTATATAAAACGCCTTCCCACAGCAACATATAGAAATCAGAGGCGTGGAGGCAGAGGAATTACTGGCATTACTACCAGGGAAGAAGATTTTGTGGAAAAGATATTTGTAGGTACCACTCATCATGTAGTATTGTTTTTCACAGACAAGGGAAATGTATATAAACTTAAAGCCTACGAGATTCCAGAAACAAGCAGAACAGCCAGGGGGATTGCTATAGTAAATCTACTACCGTTAAACCCTGGAGAAAAGGTAAATGCAGTAATGACGATAAATGATTTTGATGATGCCAGATACCTTCTCTTTGCTACAAAAAGCGGTATGGTTAAAAAGACTCTTCTCTCTGAATATGCAAGCTCTCGTAGAACAGGTCTCATAGCAATTACATTAAAAGATGATGATGAGCTTATAGCTGTAAGACTAGTCAATAAAAATGACCATGTAATGTTAGGTACAACACATGGCAAGGGAATAATTTTCCCGGTTGAAGATGTGAGTACTATGGGGCGAACAGCTCAAGGTGTTATTGGCATAAGAATGGATGAAGGCGATACGGTGGCATCAATGGATATTGTCAAAGAAGGCCTTGATGTTCTCGTAATTACGGAAAAGGGTTTTGGTAAACGCACCGCTCTGAGTGAATTTCGCTCACAGTCTCGAGGTGGCAAAGGAGTAATAATACAAAAAACGACTGAAAAAACCGGAAAAGTCACAGCTATCCGCATGGTAGATGAAGATGACGAGCTGATGCTTTGCACAGCCTCAGGCATAATGCTTCGCATGGATGTTTCCAGTATTTCAAAGATGGGGCGAAATACACGTGGAGTAACACTCATAAAGTTAGAAAAAGGCGATGAACTTGCTTCTGTAGCTGTAGTAAATGAAGATTAGGTAGGGATGTCATTTACAAGAATATGAGTGTCATATCCACAATTAGGACAACAAAAAAGATGATTACATCTATGCTCGCCAGCCATTTTTGCTGCAGGTTTTTCTAAATATGGGCTATATGGATCGAGATAATCTTTAACAGGTCCCATATCATCCATTTTACTTGAACATTTCGGGCATATTTCATTGATATTTATAAGAGCATTGCAGAGTGGACATTCAGAATCCATAAATATCACCTCGTTTTTAGAATGTCACTTTTAGCATAGTTTTAATCAACAATTTAAAAACAACAATTTTTTGAAGGTTGGTTTTTAAATGAGCTCAAAAAAACAGGCACCTTCACCTTTGGTTAATGCATTATCTTGTTATACCAAAAAACAATCTATTAGATTTCATATGCCAGGGCATAAGGCAAATGATAAAATTCGATTTAATGAGAAACTCAAAAAAAACCTTTTTAATTGGGATGTTACTGAAATTCCGGGTCTTGATAATCTCCATGAACCAAAAGGTGTTATATTAAAATCGGAGAAGCTACTTGCAAAACTCTATGGTGCAAAAAGATCATTTTTTTTAGTAAATGGTTCAACTTCTGGTAATGTTTCCATGATGGGGGCTGCTGTAAGCCCTAATCAAAAGCTTATTGTATCTCGTGCAAGTCACAGATCAGTGCTTTCAGGCCTAATCTTAACAGGTGCTGATCCAATCTATGTCATGCCTAAGTTTGATCGAGAATTGGGTGTTTTTACACAACCATCTGTTAATGATATAAAAAATACGATAAACAAGGCACCTGATGCAAGGGCCATAATCTTGACAAACCCGGTGTATCAGGGGTTTTGCCCAGATATTAAGTCAGCATGTCTTAA
>DUTQ01000047.1 GCA_012841995.1 Thermoanaerobacterales bacterium
ATCGTCATATCTACATTATCATTTATAATTGGTTCTGTAAGACTTATTACATGCTCTCTGGTGAGACCAATCAGGTCTGCATCTAGCATTAAAATTATATCTGCCTTTGTACTGGATACACCTTTTAATACTGCATTGCTTTTACCCTGATTTGACGAAAGCTCAATTATACGTACATTATATCTTTTGGCTATAGAGACCGTCCTGTCACAAGAGCCATCACTTACAACAATTATTTCATCAATAAAATCCATAGAACTTAAGGTGCTTAATACATTTCCAATGGTCTTCTCTTCATTGTAAGCTGGTATTATAGCAGATATTAACATAAACCCTCACCCTCTATATTGTAATTTACGTTATAATAAAAATATGAGCTTACTCGAAGTTCCTTAATTCCACTTAAATAACAGTGGGCTTATCGCAAATTGCATTTTATGAAATTGATTAATGCTTTTAAATTATATAAAAAACTACATGTACTCTTTTTATATTATACTGGAACAAGATGCTCTATGCTACCATTTTTTCCGTTAAATTAATATTTTTTACTTTTTTTATATTTTAAAAATAGCTATATATGCCTTCTTAAATATTATATACCATTTTTACTGTTATGTATATTCAACAAAGTGGATTATATAAGCAAAAGAAGGGGTTGATACCCCTTCTTTTTAATATGATTTGGCAAAATATGCTATGCTTTTTGCTTTTTTTCCACAGACTATGCACTTACCAGGGTTTTGCTCTTCAAAAGGTATACACCTCATTGTAGCACCGGTTTCTTCTTTTATAAGATTTTCGCAATCTGAACTACCACACCAGTTGGCTTTAATAAAGCCTCTTTTTTCTTCAAGAGTTTTCTTTAAATCTGCAAAATCTGTCGGTTGCCAGATGTTCTCATTCATAAAGTTTCTTGCCTGATCATACATATTTTTTTGAATATCATCTAATAATTTATTTAATTCATTTTCCAAATCTTGTTCTTTTACTGCCAGCTTTTCACCAGTATCGCGTCTAACCAATATAACCTGCTGTTTTTCAACATCTCTTGGCCCTATTTCAAGTCTTACAGGTACACCCTTCATTTCCCATTCGCTAAATTTCCATCCCGGTGTATATTCATCCCTATCATCTAATTCAACTCTATACTCTTCTTTTATCATATTAAATATTTTCATAGCCTTATCCAACACAAATTCTTTTTTCTTTCCATATATTGGAACTATAGCGACTTGTATTGGAGCAATCTTAGGCGGTATTCTCAAGCCTCGGTCATCACCATGAGTCATAATTAAAGCCCCAATTAATCGCGTAGATACACCCCAGGAAGTTTGCCAAACATTTTTTAGCTGTCCGTCCTGGTCAAGATACGTTATATCAAACACCTTGGAAAAATGCTGTCCAAGATTATGAGAAGTACCAGCTTGTAATGCTTTCCCGTCACTCATCATAGCTTCAATAGTATATGTCCTTAATGCACCTGCAAATTTTTCACTTTCAGATTTTTTCCCTTTAATAACGGGCACTGCTAAATCACTTTCAACAAAATCACGATAAACCTCAAGCATCCTGAGAGTTTCTTCTTCAGCCTCTTCTTCAGTTCTATGAGCTGTATGACCTTCTTGCCACAAAAATTCTGCAGTCCTTAAAAATGGCTTTGTGCTTTTTTCCCATCGCACTACATTACACCATTGATTTATTAACACAGGAAGATCACGCCATGATCTAATCCATTTTGAATACATACTGCAGATAATAGTTTCAGATGTCGGTCTTACCGCAATTCTCTCAGATAATTCATCATGACCTCCATGAGTAACCCATGCAACTTCAGGAGCAAATCCTTCAACATGCTCAACTTCCTTTTGCAATAACGACTCTGGAATAAATAAAGGAAAATAAGCATTCTTATGACCTGTCGCTTTAAACCTTTGATCGAGAAAATACTGCATCTTCTCCCAAATAGCAAATCCATACGGCCTTATTACCATGCAACCCCTAACTGGTGAATAATCAGCTAGTTCTGCTTTTAAAATTACGTCTATATACCATTGAGAAAAATCCCTCGACTTAGGTGTAATCTCTTTTAATAAATTTTCTTCCATTAAAATACCCCTTTCCTAAAAATACTAAAAACCTTCGCATGAAGGGGCGAAGGTTTCGCGGTACCACCCTACTTGGGAAATACTCATTATTATAACGATACGTATCGGCAGTTTAACTGCTAAACTCCAGAGTGGGTTCAAAAGCCATCGATGGTAGCCTTTTCAGCCTTTGAGGTCTACTCTCTTTTACATCTTGTTTACTTTCTACTATTCTCTATCATTGTCATTAAAGTATTTAATTTACAGACATTCTATCAAAATATATTTTTATTGTCAAACTAATTCTAATCTGTCATCTTTAAAACTTCATTTACTAATTCATCCACTGCTAATTCTTCCGGTACAGTTTTTACAATATTACCTTTTTTGAAAATGGCAACTTTTTTATTGCCACCAGCAATTCCTATATCGGCTTCTCGAGCCTCTCCGGGGCCATTTACCACACAGCCCATAACAGCTACTTTAATCGGTTTTTTAACATGCTTTAATCTTTCTTCTACCTCAACAGCCATTTTGATAAGATCTATCTGAGTTCTTCCACAAGTTGGACAAGAAATAATGTTTACACCTGTTTTTCTAAGTTTTAAACTCTTTAATATTTGTATTCCCACTTTGACTTCTTCGATTGGATCACCTGTTAAAGATACTCTGATAGTATCGCCGATGCCTTCATATAACAATATTCCGAGCCCCACAGAAGATTTAATCGTTCCATAGAGCGGTGTTCCTGCCTCGGTTATTCCTAAATGTAGGGGGTAGTCAACTTTTTCAGATATGAGTTTATAAGCTTGAATGCTTGATAATACATCTGAAGACTTTAGAGAAATTACAATATCATTAAAATCGTATTCTTCTAAAATTTTAACATGTCTCAATGCACTTTCTA
>DUTQ01000002.1 GCA_012841995.1 Thermoanaerobacterales bacterium
CATTTATTTTTTTATATTAAAAAAGTTTTATAAATGGCATATAAAATAAGTGATGAATGTATAGCTTGTGGCACATGTATTTCTGAATGTCCTGTTGAGGCAATAAGCGAGGGAGATATTTACAAAATAGACCCAGATGAATGTATCGAATGTGGTGCATGTGCAGATGCATGCCCGGCATCAGCGATTTCACTTGACGAATAATTATTTTTCAAACCTGTGAAAAAAAGTCCTTTTTATTAAAAGGGCTTTTTTTAATTCTAATGTCATTTTAATTATTTTTGACATGCCGTATTAACTTATATATAATTTTGATATGATTAAAAGGGAGGGCGTTTAAATGCTTTTTAAATTAGATGATGTAGAGCAGCTAACACGCAATGACATTAGGAAGATGTATTCTGATTATGTTAATCCCGGGCTTGTTTCGATGATGGGTCTTTTAGATTTTGATAAATACTTTGTAAAGGCACAAGGTTGCTATGTTTGGGATTCTGAAGGGAATAAGTATATAGATTTCTTAGGTGCTTACGGTGCCTTGAATCTGGGTCACAATCCTCCCGAAGTGCTCCAAGCACTGCAAAAGGTTTGCAAGAAACCTAATTTGCTTCAAGCTTCAATCAGCACTTATGCTGCAGTATTGGGTCATAATTTATCGCAGATTATTCCCAAAGGGTTAAAAAATTGTTTTTTCGGCAACAGCGGAGCCGAAGCGGTAGAAGGTGCCTTAAAGGCCGCAAGAATTGCAACCGGCAAAACTAAAATAATTTCCTGTGAAGGCTCCTTCCACGGAAAAACCTTTGGGGCTTTATCGGCAACCGGTCGCAAGAAATACCAAAACCCCTTTGAACCCCTTGTTCCCGGCTTTGAGAAGGTTCCCTATGATGACCTTGAAGCATTAGAGGAAAAGTTAAAGGCAAAGGATGTTGCAGCATTTATTGTAGAGCCAATTCAGGGAGAAGGGGGAATTATAGTTCCAAAGCAAGGATACCTGAAGGGTGCAAAAGAGCTTTGCAGCAAATATGAGGCACTTTTGATTGCCGATGAAATCCAGACAGGATTTGGGCGAACAGGTAAAATGTTTGCATCTGACGATGTATCTCCTGATATTATGTGTATTGCCAAATCACTGGGCGGTGGAGTGATGCCCATAGGTGCATTTATCTGCACTGCCGATGTATGGGACAAGGCCTTCGGTGGCATGGAAAAATGCCTCTTGCATACATCAACTTTTGGCGGAAATACGATGGCATGTGCTGCCGGAATTGCCGCTATAAATACAATCATTGAAAAAAATCTGCCCGAAAAAGCTGCGGAAATGGGCAAATACATGCTTGATGGTCTTAAAACATTAAAAGATCAATACAAGATAATAAAAGACGTAAGAGGTAAAGGGCTTATGATAGGCATAGAATTTGAAACAGCCGAGAAAAGCCTTTTAAACAGAGTAACAGGTGGTGCTGTAAATAAATTCTACAGCGAATTTACCGGGTCAATGGTTGCAGGAGAACTTTTAAATAACCATCATATAATAACCGCCTATACCCTAAATAATCCGAATGTGATAAGAATAGAGCCTCCCCTTATTATTTCCAAAGAAGATATCGATATTATGTTAAACGCCTTAGAAGATATTTTAAAGAAGAACAAGGGGCTATTTAAGCTAACATTGAGCACAGTTAAAAATGTTACAGGATCACTTTTTTCAAAATAGCAATTGATGAGTTTCTACACCGAAATCGCATATATCAAAAAAAGTCTAGACCTGAAATGAGGTTTAGACTTTTTTTATTCAATTAAATGGTCGGGGCGGCGGGATTTGAACCCACGGCCTTTCGGACCCGAACCGAACGCGCTACCAAACTGCG
>DUTQ01000048.1 GCA_012841995.1 Thermoanaerobacterales bacterium
AGCTGCTCTGCCAATTGAGCTACGTCGGCAAGTAATTTTGGTGGGCCCACTAGGACTCGAACCTAGGACCGGCCGGTTATGAGCCGGCTGCTCTAACCAACTGAGCTATGGGCCCTTCCGCAAATGCAAGTAATAGTATACAATACTTTTTATTTCTCGTCAAGCCCATATTTGAAATAATTCTATAATATTTTTTTTGAAGGGAAACATGTTGAAAATGTAGAAATATAAATTGTGGAAAGGAGAGGATCATATTGGAAATAAAACAAATCATTGATAAATTATTAAAAATACCTGCTCCATCTGGAAGTGAAATAAATTCCAATAAACATATCAAGGCTATTTTCACTAAATACTGTGATGAATTGATATCTGATAAACTAGGAAATGTGATTGGCATTAAGAGGGGATTGGAGAATGATTTCAAAATAATGTTGGCTGCTCATATGGATGAAATAGGTCTAATGGTAAAAAATATTGATGAGAGCGGATTTATAAGATTTACTTTTATAGGAGGCGTTGATAATAGGATTCTTCCTGCACAAGAAGTTGTAATCCATGGTAGAAAAGATGTTTATGGTATTATCGGCAGTAAACCTCCACACATTCAACAAGCTGAAGAGAGAAAAAAGTCAATCAAACCAGAAGATATGTTTATTGATACAGGGCTTTCTTCTGATGAAGTAAATGAGTTAATATCGATTGGCGATTATATTACATTTTATCGTAGCCCGAGCGATTTGTTAAATAATTCTATTTCAGCAAATGCATTAGATAACAGGGCTGGAATTGCAACAGTTTTATGGGCCCTAAAAGAGCTAGAAAATCTCAAATTTTATGCTGATATATACGCTGTAGCCACAACACAAGAGGAAGTAGGCTTAAGAGGTGCAATCACAAGCAGTTTTGAAATCTATCCAGACATAGGAATAGCAATAGACGTCTGTCATGGAAATATGAAGGATGTTCCTGAACCTGATTCATATATATTGGGCAATGGACCTACACTAGCATTAGGCCCTAATATCCATCCACGATTGTTTAATCGCTTAAAGAATCTAGCGGAAGAATATAAAATTCCATATCAAATAGATGTAGAGCCTTCAAATACAGGTACAGATGCTTGGGCAATACAGATAACAAGGGCAGGAATACCAACCGCCCTTATTTCAATACCTCTTCGCTATATGCATACAACAGTAGAAACAATTCGTATTGATGATATAAAGATGTCTGGACGCTTGCTTGCGTTATTTATATCATCAATACACAAAAACTTTGTGGAGGAGTTATCATGCTTTTAAAAGACCTATCTGAAGCTTTTGGGGTTTCCGGTGCAGAGGGAGAAGTAAGGGATATTCTAAAAATGCAATTTAAGGACTATGCCAATATTAAAACCGATGTTCTGGGAAACCTATTCATAAATAATAACAATAAGATCGACAATCAAAATAAAATCAGCATTATGCTGTGTGCCCACATGGATGAAGTTGGGCTTATTATAAAATCAATTGATGAAAATGGCTGGCTAAAATTTAATACTGTTGGCGGTATTGATAGTAGAGTATTGATTTCAAAGTGTGTTGTAGTAGGGCCAAAAAAGATAAAAGGAGTAATTGGGGCTAAGGCAATTCACCTTCAGGAACCAAAAGAAAGAGAACGACCATTAAGAATAGATAATCTTTATATTGATATAGGTGCAAAGGACAAAGAAGAAGCCGAAAATTTAGTTCGAGTAGGTGATTATGCTGTCTTTGATACTAAATTTGAGAAAATAAATGAACATATGATTAAAGGCAAAGCCTTTGATGATAGAATTGGGTGCTATATATTATGTGAACTAATAAAAAAACGATATAAAACTCCTTTGACTGCAGTTTTTACCGTTCAAGAAGAAGTTGGATTACGTGGTTCGGCAGTAGCAGCATATAATGTAAACCCTGATTTGGCTATTGTAGTTGAAGGCACTTTTGCTTCAGATATACCAGAATCAAATGAGATAGAATACTGCACCACATTAGGGGAGGGGCCAGCTATTACCTTTATGGACAGCACATATATTGCCGACAAAAAAATTATTGAATGGGTAAAAAATATTGCTAATAAATGCAATATATCTTATCAGCTAAAGCGCACAGCTTCTGGAGGTACAGATGGGGGAAGAATATACATAACACGGCAAGGGATCCCAACCA
>DUTQ01000049.1 GCA_012841995.1 Thermoanaerobacterales bacterium
AAATTTATTTATTTTTAGTAATAAATACCCTTATAACATGCTGCCATCTTCAGCAGAACTGCTTTTCTACAAAAGCATTATAAATAAATTTAAATGAATGAGAGAAGGAAAAAAGGTGTTAGATGTTCAAAATCTATCTTTTGCCTATGGACAACACAAGGTCCTTCATAATATAAATTTTTCACTTAACAAGGGTTGTTTTTTAACTATTATTGGGCCTAATGGTTCAGGTAAAACAACCTTGCTTAACTTGTTGACAGGTCATTTGGCCCCAAGTACAGGGCAAATATATCTAAATGATAAAGAATTAAGTACATATAAGATAGAAGAATTGAGTCAAACAATTGCTCTAGTTTCCCAAGACGTACATGTCCGTTTTCCTTTTAGCTGTTTAGAGGTAGTTATGATGGGCAGAAAACCTTTTAAAAAAGGTTTTGAGAAGATGAATGGGGAGGATATGGATATTGTATGTAATGTTATGGAGTTAACAGATACCTTAAGATTTGCCGAAAAATCTATTACAGAGTTAAGCGGTGGAGAAAGGCAGAGGGTTATTTTGGCCAGGGCTTTAGCCCAGACACCCGAGTTTTTGTTTTTGGATGAAGCCTTTTCTGATATGGATATTTGTTATAGTGTAAACTCTTTAAATGTTTTAAAAGAACTAATAGCTAAAAAAAATATTACAGTAATATCAGTAATGCATGACTTAAATATGGCAGATGTTTACAGCGATATGGTGTTGGCACTGCAAGATGGCAAGCTTGTTCAGTGGGGTATAACTGAGGAAGTTATGCAACCACATATTATTAAGGAATTATTTAATATTAGCGTTAAAAAAATTGGGGAAAGAGGTTTAGCTGTTTTACCTAATTAAACGAGCTCATAATGGTTTTCTTTTATCCCGGGAAAAGGAAACTATTTAGATAAAACATAGGGAGTGACATTAATGATATTTAAAAAAATGAAAAAACATCATGTTTTAATGATCATTGGTTTTTTAATTTGTTCTTTATTACTAGTAGCTTGTGGCAATTCAGAGCAAACAGGAGGTGATAAAGTGAATGAGGAGAATAAGGAAAGTAAGGAAGTCGTCCAAGAAAAAGGAGATAAAAAAGGGATATTAGTTGTTAGCTTTGGGACAAGTTATGCTGATACTAGAAAAGTAACTATTGAGGCTTGTGAAGAAAAAATAGCTGCAAGTTTCCCTGATTATGAAGTTCGTAAAGCTTTTACATCTGATATTATCATTAAGAAGTTAAAAGAAAGAGACAATATTGAAATAGACAACCCTGAACAAGCTTTAAACAAAATGAAAGAAGATGGATTTACTGAAGTCATTGTACAACCTTTACATATTATACCAGGCATTGAATATGAAGAAGTATTAGCTGCTGTAGATAATTTCAAAGATTCTTTCAAGGAAATAACAGTAGGCAGACCTATTCTTTACGGTATTGAAGACTATAAAGTAGCTGTAGAAGCCTTAAAACAACAATTGCCCGAATTAAATAAAGACCAAGCTGTAATCTTAATGGGCCATGGCACAAATCACCCGGCTAATGCTTGCTACTCTTGCTTGCAAAGTGTATTAGATGATGAAGGGTTAAGTGTCTTCGTTGGAACCGTTGAAGGGTATCCGGAAATTGATGATGTTATAGCAAAACTAAAACAAAATAATATTAAAGAAGTGACATTAATGCCTTATATGGTTGTAGCTGGTGATCATGCTTCTAATGACATGGCTGGCGATGAAGAAGATTCTTGGAAGAATATTCTTAAAAAAGAAGGCTTTGTAGTCAATATTTATTTACATGGCTTAGGTGAAAATGCCGGTTACCAAGATATATATGTACAAAGAGTTCAAGATTGTATCGATGGCAACCCTTTAGGTGTTGAAGAAGAATAATATCAATCTAGTTTACATATACCGGCAAATGGGGTATCCCATTTGCCGGTATTCCTACAAAAGGTAAAGGAGGCAGATTATGAACAAGAAATTTTGCGCAGTTATTTTGATTTTATTATTTCTTATTACAGGATGTGGCCAAACATCAGAAGTTAAAGACGAAAAAGCAAATATTGAAGATAAGATACATTTTACTGATGATTTTGGCGAAGAAATCATTTTGGACAAACCAGCTAAGAGAATAATTTCTCTATATTCTGCTCACACCGAAAATTTATTTTCTTTAGGATTAGATGAGGAAATTATCGGCGTAGGCAAGAGCGATGCCTTTCCACCTCAAGTTAGAACTAAAGAAGTTTTTGATTATCGCTCTGACCCAGAAAAGGTAATCAATGCTAATCCTGACTTAGTACTTATAAGGCCTTTTATTAATCGGGGCAATCCAGAATTTGTGGAGGCTCTAAAAAAGGCAAATATAACGGTTGTTTCATTGTATCCGGAAAAATTCGCGGATTTTCCCAAATACATCAAAAAGCTAGCTATGCTAACAGGTAAAGAAAAAGAAGCGGAAATGCTTTTGGCTGAATTTAATAATGATTTAGAAGAAATTAAAAATAAGACATCCAAGATTGAGCCAAAGGTAAAAGTATATTTTGAATCTACGGAAAATGAATACAGAACTATTACTAATGATTCCATGGCTGCTAAAGCTATCAGTTTAGCAGGTGGCATAAATATAGCAAGTGATGCCAAAGCCCTTCGGGAAGGGACAAGTATAGCTTCTTATGGTGTTGAAAAGATATTAGAGAAGGCTGAGGAAATAGATGTTTTTGTGTCTCAAAGAGGGGCTATGAATTCTGGGGGAAATGAACATTCAATCAGCATTCGCCCCGGTTTTCATGCAATAAAAGCAGTAAGGGAAGGAAGAATTTATACTATTGATGAAAAATTTGTATCCAGCCCGACTTTTAGGTTTGCCAAAGGAGTCCATGAATTAGCAAGAATGTTTTATCCTGAATTAATGGATGATTTATCTTGTTTTGCAGATAAAGAATCTATAACTAGAGGCGACATGGCTCAAATTGCAGTGATGTATAAGCACAAAGGCTTATTCTCTCCAACCTCTAAATATTATAAGAAAAAACATGAGGGACATACCTATGGGGATTTTGCAGATGTAGCTGTTGACCATCCACTATTTGATTATATCGAGACTGCTTGTTTAGCTGGTTATATGGAAGAAGACGGAAAAAATTTTTACCCTGATAAGAAAATAACCAGAGATGAACTTGCCCAGACTTTATTTATGTTGACAGATTTAAGGGATTGTCCAACCACAAAAAATATTAAGGATTTGGATAAGTGCACAAACCAAAGAATAGTTCAGTTAGTAGTGGATAATGGTCTATTGGATTTAAAAGCCAACTATTTTAAACCTGATGATACTGTAACTGGTGAAGAAGTAGTAAAGGCTTTAAATAATATAAAGTGAATCACTTGAGTTTGTTGACAAAAAAAACTCTTGAGGCTATAATTATATAGTAGATTAAGCAATTAAAATGCGGACTCGGCTTGGGAAGCCGATGCTCTACCACTGAGCTATTTCCGCATTTTAATTGCTTAATCTACTATATAATTATAGCCTCAAGAGTTTTTTTTGTCAACAAACTCAAGTGATTCA
>DUTQ01000050.1 GCA_012841995.1 Thermoanaerobacterales bacterium
AAATTTATTTATTTTAGTAATAAAAATATATATAAAGAATGGACCACCTAGAAGCGTTGTTAAAACCCCTACTGGAACTTCCACATTTAATAGGGCTCTAGCTCCAGTATCGGCTAATAGCAGCAATTCTCCCCCTAAAAGAAATGTCAAAGGTAACAAAATCTTATTATCTGAACCTACTGCCAATCTGAGCATATGTGGGACAATCAAGCCTATAAAACCAATTACTCCGCTTACTGATACACACACAGCGGTTATTATAGATCCACATATCAAAAGAACCTTGCGGGTTCTATCAGTATCGATTCCCAAAGATCTTGCTTCCTTATCTCCAAGTGAAAGAATATTTAAATCCTCGGCATGATAAATACAAATCACACTACAGATTAATATAAAAGGCAATGCTAAAAATACATGCTCCCAACTCCGAGCTGACAAGCTACCCATGAGCCAATTTACAATAGCAGATACATCTTCACCTGCAGCACTTTTTATAAAACTAATCCCGGCCGATAAAATCGAGCTGACAATTATACCGGCAATAACTAAATTAGAAGAACTGAGGTATCCCTTTACTCGGGCAATATTTAAAACTATCACTAAAGTAATAAGTGCCCCAAGAAAGGAAAAAATGGTTATTGAGAGATTGTATTCTAAAATAAATAGGTTAAAATAGATTGCAAGTGTTGCTCCAAAGGCGGCGCCTGTTGAAACCCCCATTGTATAAGAATCAGCTAAAGGATTCATTAACAAGGCCTGAAATACAGCACCAGAAACAGCTAATCCACTTCCCACAAGGACTGCTGTTAGTATCCTCGGCAGTCTAATCTCCCATAAAATCGCTAAAGTAGCAGGGGGTATATCCCTTAATGATACATCATTGCCCGTTATCTTCCCCATAATAATATGGATAATATCTTTTATCTGTATTTGGGCCTTCCCTAAGTTAATACAGATAAAAATTGTTATTATTAGTGCTGCTAAAAGGAAAAGGAATATTGCCCTTCCCTTTTTTTTCTTCTTTTGTATGATGATGTTTAAATTATTCATAACACACCTGTTTAATTCCCATTAATAATTACACCAGACCTTTTTGATCTTTAATTATATAAATATAATATTTGTAGAAATTATATGGTTATAAATCGAGATCTAGGCAATATATCACAGTAAACATCTAAAAAGCCCCTTGACTACAAAGCGTCAAGGGGCTTAATTACAAACAAAACCATAAAGTCACATTTCCCTATCACTCGTAGGCCAGTGAACAAACAGCATAGGCAGGTCTCCTGGCTCAGGTTCATCGCTCCTTATGCCTTCCCAGTTTCCCAGTGGCATAGTATAAGGTAGCTCACCTTTACAGTGGCGGGACCGCGCGGGATTTTCACCCAACTTCCCATTTTAGTCAATCTTTAAACTGACACCTATACTCCATATGTTTAATTATATTTGAATTTATTATAGCAGAAGATAAGTTTTAAAACAAGATAGCTCTGACTGAAACAGCAGTTTGGACACCATCTTTTAATTTTTCTAAAGCATAATCCATGCTTGAAATCTTTCTAATTTTTTAGTATAAGGTCAATATAGTATACATCATACATAAATTAAGTAATTTCACTAGGCATACTCGTCCTTTAGAAAACAACAAAAAAAGCACTATCAAGAGTGCTCTTTAAATTACTATAAATCTCAATTAAACTAAAATGGTGACCCCGAGGGGACTCGAACCCCTGTTACCGCCGTGAAAGGGCGGTGTCCTAGGCCACTAGACGAAGGGGACGC
>DUTQ01000051.1 GCA_012841995.1 Thermoanaerobacterales bacterium
ATACTCAAACATTTAAGCCACCTTCCAGTGATAGTTGATCCCAGTCATGCTGCCGGTAATTGGAGATGGGTAACTCCACTTGCAAGAGCAGCTGTAGCTGCTGGCGCTGACGGGTTGATGATTGAAGTTCACCCAAACCCGAAGCTGGCCGTATCAGATGGCCCTCAATCCCTAACTACTGACAAACTTATGGAGTTGAGTGAACAATTAAAACAGTTGGCCCAAATATGTGATAGGTATTTTGGAAATAAAGATTAAAAGGGAGAACTCAACATCAATTAGATTTCTTTTGGTAATACTGGCAGTGGAAGAACTATAAACTTTATCATCATTATGTAGATAAAATTTGGACTTCATTATATAATAGGTTTGGAATATTAATCCAATAAGAACTTTATTTCACAATTTGTAATCAAATCATACAAAGCCTAATGAACTTGCTTAATTCCGATGATCTTATAAAATACAAACCAACGACTTTTATCATTTCACTATTTTATGAACATTTAATGGGGTATGAGTAATAAAATATATATAACTATAAAATTTAAAAAAACTCGTTTAAAAAAAGAGGATTTTTAGATTTCATGTCGAATATGTGATGTTGTGTTTAGTGCAAAAACAAATGTATTTTGCATAAGCACAATGTTTTTGTCTGATAATTAACTCGCTCAGATACATAACCAACAGTAAATATGTTAGCAAATGGTTAATTATATCATTGAGAATATACAAAACACTGGTTGGTTTTAATATAAAGGGAGGAATAGGCTATGGCTCTGATAGTGCAAAAATTCGGAGGAACATCATTGAGGACCCCAGAAAGCCGTAAAGCCGTTTTGCGTCACATAATAAGGGCAAAAAGAGCAGGGAATGATGTTGTTGTAGTTGTTTCAGCAATGGGGAAGAATGGGGATCCTTATGCTACAGATACATTGATAGGGTTGCTAGAACCCTACTCTGGCGAGATTTGCTTGAGGAATAGAGATTTACTTATATCATGTGGCGAAATTATATCAGCTTCAGTAATGGCATCATATATCCAATCAAATGGTTTTGATGCAGAAGCTATGACGGGTTTTCAGGCGGGTATTATTACAGACGATGATTTTGGATCTGCTCAAATTTTAAGGATTGATACAAGTCCTGTAATGGACAGAATCAAAAATGGAAAAATAGCTGTAATTGCGGGCTTTCAGGGAGTAACGGAAAGTGGCGAGATAACGACATTAGGGCGGGGAGGCAGTGATATAACGGCATTGGCATTAGGCGGGTATCTAAAGGCTGATGTTGTAGAAATATACACTGATGTCCCAGGTATTGCCATTTGTGACCCACATATCATACCAGAAGCGCCAGTTTTATCACATATATCATATAGTGAGGTTCTTGCTCTAGCGGAAAATGGCGCAAAGGTCCTCAATCCAAGAGCGGTTAAAACTGCAATGGAGTTTAAAATTCCATTTAGGGTGAGATCTACATTTGGAGAAGATACGGGCACATTAGTTGGCCATAAGCACCACGATTTTCCTATCTCTGGGATATCTGTCCAATGCAACTTGGCTTTTGTCGTATTTAACCGTGAAGTTTGTTTTCAGTTAGAAGAGCTTAAATTTATGTCATCAAAGCTGGGAGAATTTGTAGATATGCCAGCAAATAAGAGTAAGGCCTTACTTATACCCGAAGAAAAGATACCACTGGCTTCTCGTGTGGCAAAAAGCCTTAATGCTCAAGTGAAAATAATCAAAGGGCTTGGGAAAGTTTGTGCTGTTTACAATGAAAGAGACATCGCTTTAAACCGGGAGGGAACAATTGCTCAGCAAATTGAGGTTATATTAAAAGATATGAAGGTTCCTATAAATACCATAAAAAGGTTTTCAAACCACTTTTTTGCTGTAATTCCTCAAGAGTTTTGCCCACAAGCGGCAAAGGCAGTTTTTGATGAATTTTTCATAAAAAACAAACGACAAGCCATATAACAGGATAAAAAAAGGATTTAACGATTAAATGTTGAATATATGAAGTTTATACAGCAATAATGAATATTTATACTTTAAAGTCATCTGTTAACAAGAAATATGAGGGAGTGTGTTTTAATGAAAAATTACAATGTAGCAGTAGTTGGCGCCACAGGAGCGGTAGGTCAGACTATACTCGGGATTTTGGAGGAGAGGGATTTTCCTGTAAAGAACCTATTGCCTTTGGCATCGAGCAGATCTAAAGGGATGACGATAAAATTCAAGGGCGAAGATATAGAAGTTGGTGAGGCAAAACCCGAAGCTTTTGAAGGTATAGATCTGGCGTTTTTTTCGGCTGGCACAGGTGTAAGTCGCAAACTAGCACCAGAAGCAGTGAAAAGAAGCGTATTAGTAGTAGATAACAGCAATGCCTTCAGAATGGAGCCTGATGTTCCGCTAGTTGTACCTGAAGTTAATCCCGAGGCAATTGCAAGGCACAAGGGTCTTATAGCAAATCCTAACTGTTCTACTATTCAAATGGTGTTGGCATTAAAGCCCATTTATGATGAATCTAAGATAAAAAGAGTAGTTGTCTCAACTTATCAGGCAGTATCTGGGACAGGTGTAGAGGCCATTGAGGAGTTAAAGCTTCAATCACAAGAAATCATAAAGGGCATAGAACCTGAAGCAAAGGTTTATCCACATACCATAGCATTTAATGCCCTGCCACATATAGATGTTTTTGATGAAACGGGTTACACCCTTGAAGAATGGAAGATGGTAAGAGAGACGAAAAAGATATTTGAAGATGACAGTATAGAGGTTACTGCAACTACTGTAAGGATTCCAGTTATCAATTCTCATTCGGAATCGGTGAATATAGAGACAATTGATAAGATAACACCTGAAAGGGCGCGGGAGATTCTTTCCAAGGCCCCCGGAATTAAAGTCTATGACGATCCCAAGAATAATATATATCCTCTTGCTAGGGATGTATCTGGTGCTGATGAAGTCTATGTGGGAAGAATTAGGGAAGATTTTACTATACCATGTGGTTTGAATATGTGGATAGTTGGCGATAACCTGCGAAAAGGCGCTGCATTAAATGCCATTCAGATTGCTGAATATGCAGCAGAACATGATTTGATTTAAAAAGATACAAATGCGGGATTTAATAAAATAAAAAAGAGCTGTCTCATATTAATAATTGATTCCGGTGTAGAAAGTATTTCAGGTAAAGATGACGGCACCTCTCCCGGAAGCATCTACACCCAAATCAAAATTACTTTTGTTTATGAGATGGCTCTTTTTTTTATTAAAATTTATTTTATTTGTGGCTAATCACAATTATACGCATATTATCCTTGCCCATTGAGACGCAAACACAAATCCTTTCATAGATGAATAGTATGTATGAAGAGGAAAGGTTTTTAAAAGGAGGGAAGAGTGTGAGACCAGTATATAATTTGCAGTGGGCAAGTAAGGACCTTGGCCAGGAAACTAGAATTGCTTTGGGTGATGTGAATGCTGACGGCAGCCTAGAAATAGTTGCAGGTACATGTGCAGCAGTTTCAGGTGGTTCCAATTTATATGTATTTAAGTATACGGGTAAAACTTATCATCAATTGGCTAGGGAGTCTTTGGGCAATCATGATACGAAATGTATAAGGGTTTTTGATATAGATAGAGATGGGATAGATGAAATAATAATAGGAAGTAATCGAGCAATTCTCATATATAAGATGAGGGGAAACCGACTTGTTAAAATAGCGGAAGCTACAGTAGGGGGAACTGTTGTCTCTCTTACGGCAGCAGATATTGATGGTGACAGATGTCCGGAGATTGTGGCTGCTGTTTCCGGAAAATCCACCATATATATTTTCCGATTTGATGGAAGTCTTACACTAGTAAAACAGGAAGCTTTTAGGTCAAATGTCGCTTGTGTAAGTACTGGTGATGTGGACGGTGATGGTTGCCATGAGTTAGTTGTTAAAACCTATGGAAGTGATGGATGTTTCATTTCTGTAATATCATACAGCAAAGGTATAAAACGTGAAAAGATGAGGTGCCGTGTAGCTTCAGGTGGTCGGGAATTCTTGGTTGTAAAGGACATGAATCGGGATGGAAAGGCTGAAATTATAACAGATTGTACAGACCGCAAAGTAAGGATATACGGGGTATTGGGGACAGATTGCAAGGTGGTGTGGGAAAGCCCGACACTTGATAAACCTCCTAGGGATGTAGATGCATATGATGTGGACAATGATGGCGATATTGAGCTGGTGATTGTAAGCCTTGATACAGTATATATATACGGGTGGCAAAATAGGCGGATTATCCTTGAGTGGACACAAACTATACCAAATGGCGTCATATGTGTTGCTATTGGAGAGCTTGATAAAAGGAATTATGGGGAAATAGTTTTGGGAACGGTCTATGGTTATATTTATGTTATGGAAGCAAGAAGAGACAAGGACCGGGGCAAGCTCTGGGTGGGTAAGGTTCAGGCGTTGATTCAAGATACTGTGGAAATACCACCAGGAAAACCTGACGCTGCAAAAGGCGTAGAGGCACAGGCCAGGTTTTCCATAGATGAAGTAAAGGTTTTGTGTGATAAGGTCATAGTAGATGGTGATGTCACAGCGAAAATCCTTTATGTGGCGGCAATACCAAGCCAGCCTGTTCACTTTTTCCAGGCCACGTTTCCGTTTTTGGAGTTTATTCACCTTCATGGTGCTGACCCTGGGATGGAAGCATTGGTATTTTTTAACGTAGAGCATGTAAATGTAAGTGTAGTAGGGCCTAGAAAGATAAAAGTCACCATACTTTTTGAGATGCTTGTTAAGCTTGTTAAGCCGTATTGGGATCCATGCTGGGATTGTTGAACAGCTATTGAGGAGTGGTATTGTTCAACTGTTCAATTTGGTTAAGACTACCTTCACAAGTTGTTATGGAATCAAATATTTTGTTTATAGATTGACTCTGAATGAGTGAATTTTGCGCCTGTGCCATTGAAGAAATGGCCTGCTGCATTGATTGAACAACCTGCATGTCACTTGCAACTTGTTGTTCATAACATTCTTTTTCCATCTGCTCAATTATTGCTTTATACTGTGCGGCGTTCATCTGAAGATTTTGAAGTCCCAATTGAGCTGCCTGTTGAAGCTGTTGTGCATTGTTGAAAAGATTCTCCAGGCGTTTAGAATCAGCAAGGCAGGTTGATGCTTGATTTAATGTGCTTTGAATTTGTTGTTCTGATGACAGCTGTTGTTCTCGAGCTGCATTTGTAAGACATTCTATATCCTGGTAAAATTGTTTATGTTGTTCATTTTGGTATTGCATGTTTTTCGATAGTTTTTGTTCATTTATTATTTGCTCGATGTATTTTGCCGAGTCAGTTGAAAGTTGTTCGCTCACTTCGCTCATTGTCTTGTCATCCTTGCTTTTACCAGTGACATCTTTTTTATTGGCCATATTTTTCACCATCCTTCAAATGTATTTCAATAATTTAATATTCCCTGTTTCAAAATAAGCATTCATAGAATAGCTGAGCTCAAAAAAGGATAAAATAAAGAAAGCTTTATTTCGAAATGTAAAATATAAATAGGAGGAATATAGTAAATGTTGAAAACGGTAATAGGCGTTTTTGAAAGCAGGGAACAGGCCGAAAAATGTGTTTCAGAAATGCGTGCATCAGGCTTTACAGAAAATGAGATATCGATTTTAGTAAAAGGAAATGAAGGACAGCAAGATGATGATTACAATGCTATGGGCATGGACACTTTATCCTCTGGGACGGCAACAGGTGGTGTTCTTGGAGGCCTAGCCGGGCTAGCGTTGGGAGCTGGGGCTCTTGCCATCCCGGGGTTAGGGCCAATATTTGCAGCAGGGCCAATTGCCGGTCTTTTATCTGGAGCAGCAACTGGAGGCATTGCAGGTGGCCTTATTGATTGGGGCATTCCAGAAGAAAGAGGCAGGTTTTACGAAGGTGAAGTGAGAAAAGGCAAGATATTGGCAACTGTAAGAGCACATGAACAGAAAATATCTGAGGCTGCAGATATTATGAGAAGAAATGAAGCAAAAGATGTAGAAACACATTAAAGTGTTTTTATAAGGAGTGGGAAATAACTTCCTACTCCTTAATATTTTTATATGTTATAATATAGTTAAACTAGTAATTGGATTGCATTTAAGCTTATACCAGCATAATGATTACAATATCTAAAAAAGAGGAAAAATTACGTTTTTATAGAATATATATTATAGAGAAAAACTAGTGTGAAATTAAAAAAGGGGGGATAAAAGTGGAATTGAGCTTTGGTCTTAACTTAGCACAAACACAAAAACTCGTGATGACACCAGAGCTTCGTCAGGCTATTAAAATCCTGCAGCTATCTACTGTTGAATTGGAAAAATATATACAAAAAGAACTTTTAGAGAATCCAGTACTGGACCTAAATGAAGACAATACAAAAACCGAGCATGATGAAAAAGAAAATGACAGTATTGAAACTGATACCATTGACTGGGAGGAATACTTTCAAGATTCATCAGATGCTGATTTTATGCGATTTCCAACTGAAAGGAAAGAACAAACTCAATTTGAAAACTTTATATCATCAGCCCCATCACTTCAAGAGCACTTATTAATGCAGCTTCATCTCTCGTCAATCCCCAAGACTTCATTTAAGATAGGTGAATTTTTAATTGGAAACATTGACAAGAGAGGATATTTGGCTATCTCCACACAGGAAGCTGCTGAACTTCTAAAGGTTTCCCCAAAAGAAGTTGAAGATGTAGTAAAACTAATACAGACGTTTGAACCAGCTGGTTTAGGTGCGCGAGATTTAGTAGAATGCCTTTTGATACAAGTTGAGCAAAACAATATTAATGAGCCAAAAATCCGTGATTTTATCAAATATCATTTAAAGGATTTAGCTGAAGCTCGCTATAATAGGATTGCAGAGTCATTGGGTATTTCATTACAGCAAGTACAGCACCTAAAAGATTTAGTCCTTACATTAGATCCAAAGCCTGGAAGGAATTTTTCATCACCAAATGATACACAATATATTACCCCAGATGCTGTTGTAGAAAAGGTTGGTGGAGAATATATAATAATCATGAATGATTCGGTTTCTCCAAGGCTTTGTATAAATTCTTATTATCGCTCATTGCTTATGGGAGGCAATAAAGATTCTAATATATCAAAATTCTTGTCACAGCGCTTTGACTCGGCCATGTGGATTATAAAAAGTATTGAACAACGCAGAATCACTATGTACAAAGTAATAAAATCCATCGTCGATGTTCAAAGAGATTTTCTAGATTATGGTTTGACTCGTTTAAAGCCTCTCACTTTAAAAGAAATTGCTGATATCATAGAAATGCATGAATCAACTGTTTCAAGAACAGTAAATGGTAAGTATATCCAAACACCGCGAGGTGTTTTTGAATTAAAATTTTTCTTTCAAACTGGTCTAGAAAATACTAATGGAACATCTACCTCGTCAGAGAGTATTAAAAAAATGATTGAAGAAATAATCGAGTCTGAAGATCCTTACAA
>DUTQ01000052.1 GCA_012841995.1 Thermoanaerobacterales bacterium
CCCATAAAAATAAATAGTAGATGCATTTCCAAACTTTTCGGTCATATACGGCATCATAGCATCCAATACTTCTTTTCTCATAGGAGTAGTTCCTGCATGATCCATGTAAATTCTTCTCATATGTTTTTCATCCTCTCTTTATGCATTAATCTCTTTAAATCTATTTTTTGCTTCATCACACATATCCTTCAGTGATATTGAATCTAACGTTTCTATTAATGCTATTTTAGTTTTTTCCCAAACGATGTGCGATATACAATTGCTTGACTTCGAGCAGTTTATAGAGTTTTTTTCTAGTGCACAATCAACTAATCCAATCGGACCTTCTAAAGCCCTGATTATATCTCCAACAGTTATTTGAGAGGGTTTATTTGCTAACAAATAACCCCCTTTGGGCCCTCTTACGCTTTTAACAAGTCCCGCTTTTTTTAAATTTGAAAACAGCTGTTCTAAATAAGCCTCTGATATACCCTGTCTTTTCGCAATAACCTTTAAAGGGACTGGGCCTTCTTTGCTTCTCTGTGCTAAATCCAGCATAGCTCTTATGCCATAGCGGCCTTTTGTTGATAATCTCAATTTTATTTCTCCCTTAATTCCTATAGGTTTAGTTGGTTTTATAATTAAAATATATAATATATATTTATATATGTCAAGAAAAAATTAAACCTTTAAGTCAATATGTCTTTTTTTCTTTTTTTTATATTGTTTTGTATTATCCTGACGATGTTTTTTCTTATTGAATCGGATCTTGTCAGAATTATCCTTTCTATTTACCTTTTCTCTTTTTACCTGAAGCTGTTCATTAAATTGTGTCATAAGTATATTTTGTTGGGCATCAATGTTATCTTTTGAAACTTGCTGAATCTTCGCTGTTTCCGTAACCTTTGGAATAAGGATCTGAAGATCTATAGGTCTAATAGGCATAAAACCCCTCCTATTCTTCAAAAGGCCTAAACTTTATTTGACCTTCATGATTATAAAATGTCACATGTTCAATTTTATCTTTTAGTTTCATTTGCGCATTCCCTATGATTATATTCACACCTGAATATGCAACATTAATAGCTGAAACTTTCGCTAAATTTGAATATTTAAGTAATGCCTCTATTTTCTCTTTTTTCTCAATAGCTTTTTCCCTTTGACAAATAAGAGTTTCATTTGTGTGTCTTAACTTCTCCATCAATTTTTCTTTACCTTTTGTAAGTAGACCTTTTTCTTTTAATTTTTCCATCATATTCAGTGCTTGTCTAGCCTTATGGATATCCATATCTATTGATTCTATTTTCTCATTTACCTCCTGAAACATCTTCTTCAGTTCAGGATCGATACCTACTTCTATTTCTGTATAAGTGCTAAGTGGAGAACCGATTACTTTGGCTTTAAGTTCTTCACCAGCCCTGCTGCTACCCCCTGCCAATAAACCCTTCTTGCCTTCTATTATTATCTTTTTACCAGCGTAAAGCTGACTATGCATAACAGCATCAGCAATTATGATATTCTGATCTGCTCTAACGGTAGAATTTTCAATATATTTTGCAACAACATCACCGCCTGCTTCTAATATTCCTCTTTTTCTGCCCTGGATTCCTCTTTGCAAAATTATATTTCCACCAGCTTTTATTTCGGC
>DUTQ01000053.1 GCA_012841995.1 Thermoanaerobacterales bacterium
AAAGTTCTTAAAACCGGATATTCAAATATCGGCAGATGTGAGGTCAGATTATGACAATTCATTCACAGATATTTTTCAGGATCCAAAGGATTGGACAACCAAGGATTACCTCAACATTTTAATACCCATGTCCTATTATCTTCACGAAGAACCGGTTATCGAGGATATAAATAATACGCAGGCTTTTGCAAAAGGGCATGCACAGGTAAATGTGGGGATTGCCACAACTACAAAAATTGACACAAACATACTTTTAAGACAGATAGATGCTATAAGAGCCTCGTCTGCTAACGGTGTAGGGATTTTTGAATCTCAGTCCCTTTTTGGCGGAGGTTATGACAGTGCATTAAAACTCGGCGTGTTTAGATATCCTGCAATGGTTACGAATCGAGACCATGAGCAAGCGGTAAGTCTTATGCTTAAGGACATTTTAAGAAAGATTGATGACATATATTTAAAATGTGGCGGAATGAATGATGAAGAGGCACGAAAATATAAAAAACTAGTCAGGGATATGAAAGTTAATTTTAAAGACAGTAAAGATGCGATAAAAAGTGCGGATTTACTTAAAGAAAACCTTGAAGACTTAATAGATGTCATAGATAGTGATCAAACCTTAAATAGACAAGTGGCAACAAGAATTAACACAGACCTTATTTCTCTTGTTAATATTGTCGATGAATATATTTCAAACCTCAAATTTATGGCAAATCATGAGGTCAAGGAATTTCAAGTGATTGTACCAACAAAGGCGCTTAAAGATAAAAAAGAAGCACTTTTAAAAGTAAGAGCCGTTTTTGACCATAATAGTTCAGACATTATATATCTAGATAATACCCAATATAAGATAACCACCAGTGATCCAAATGTAGCGGCCGTTGATGGTGATGTACTAAAAATAGGCGAAAAAGGGAAGGCAACGATCACAATTGAAATTCTGGATACCTTCAATCTCAACATTACCAAAGGTGTACATAAGAAGATAAGATTTACGGTAAAAGTAGAATGACAAGGGGACGGGGTTGTTGACAACACATCCAACTTCAGTTGCTGTAGATTTGGAGGTGTTTTTATGCCGAGAGCGGCTAGGAAGAAAAGCGAAAGTGGGATATACCATATTATGATGAGGGGCATAAACCGTCAGTGTATTTTTCAAGACGAAGATGATTGTATAAAGTTTATACAGACTATCCAACATTATAAAGCAAAAAGCGGATATGAATTGTATGCATATTGCCTGATGGGAAATCATGTTCATATTTTACTAAAAGTTGTGAAGGAACCATTAGAACAAGTGATGCGTCGGATATGCGGCAGATATGTCTATTGGTACAACCTAAAATACAATAGAATAGGGAACCTATTCCAAGACAGATTCAAAAGTGAACCGGTGGAAGATGATGCATATTTCTTAACCGTAATAAGATATATTCACCGAAATCCAATTAAAGCCGGACTAGTTAACAGATTGGATGAATATAGGTGGAGCAGCTTTAATGAATACATAAACAATACTCAATTGATTGATGCTGATTTTGCTCTTAACATGTTTAGCACCGATAGAGAAAAAGCTATAAAGCTTTTCGTTGAACACAACAATGAACAAAAAGATGATGTTTGTTTGGATATGGAAGAAAAACGCCGAATCACTGACAAAGAAGCCGAGAAGATAATAAAGGAAGTTTGCAAAGTAGAGGATGCCTCCGATTTGCAAAAGCTTGATATATCGAAAAGGAATACATATTTGGAACAGCTAAAAGAAGATTATGGTCTATCAATTAGACAACTTGAGAGGATCACAGGCATAAACAGGGGAGTAATTTTCAAAGCAGGAAAAGAAAAAGAAAAAGAAAGTTGACAACAACCCCGTCCCCTTGACATCCCCTTGACACTTGACACCCTGAAAGGGGACGGGGTTGTTGTTTTTTAAGGAATTTATGTTATAATATATTTAGATACTTAACTAAATATCTAAAAGGAGGATTTTTTATGGACAAGAAAACAAAATTTAGGCTACCTATAAATTGGTTTATAATTGCTTTGATTCTTTCCCTCTACATTTTTGGTTACTTTCTTTATCCATATTTGCCTGAACGTGTCCCATCACACTGGAATATATCCGGGCAGGTTGACGGTTACAACTCAAGAACTTTTCATATAACATTTTTTCCAAGCATGATTCTTGGTTTATATGTATTGATGTCTTTTGCACCTGTTATAGATCCGAGATCGGAAAATTACAAAAAGTTTCAGGGAGTATATGAGGCTTTCCGTTTGGTGATAGTTGGATTTTTGTTGATTCTTTACGTTGCTACAACCCTTTTTGCATTGGGGTATCCTTTATCAATATCAAAGATAGTGAGATTTGCAATTGGAGTGTTGCTGGTTTTCATCGGAAACTACTTTGGTAAGATAAGGCACAATTATACTTTTGGGATAAAGACTCCTTGGACCCTTGCCAGTGAGGAGGTATGGAATAAGACACATCGGATTTCAGGGCCTCTTTGGGTTATAGCCGGTGTGGTATGGATGCTAAGTATATTTATAGCGGAAAAACCATCCTTTGTCATATCTATGGGAGCGTTGTTTTTGGTTAGTTTATATGGTTCTATATATTCCTATATATTGTTTCAAAAGCTAAAGAAAGAATGAAAGGATTTGTGTCTAATAGGGAAAGGGTGAATATGATGAGCCTTAATTTGATGTTTAAAGCTCTGTCAGATCCCATTCGGAGGAAAATCCTTCTAATGTTGAAAAAACGAGATATGACTGCCGGGGAGATTGCGGATAGGTTTGATATATCAAAACCCAGCATTTCCCACCATTTGAATACATTAAAACAGGCAGGAATGGTGTTGGATGAAAGAAAAGGTCAATATATCTATTATTCCATCAACACTTCAGTATTTGAAGATGTGGTGAGTTTTGGCATGGAACTAAGTGGACGAAAAAAGTAAATAAAACAAGGGAGAAGGAGAGCCAAAAGCTGCCTCTCTTTTTTGTTCAAGTTAGAGTAAAATTATAGTATGCAAAGCAAGAGAAAAAGGCCACCCTGCAAAGCAGAGTAGCCTAGAACATGCAAAT
>DUTQ01000054.1 GCA_012841995.1 Thermoanaerobacterales bacterium
AACGTACTATTGGCAGAAGTAGACGTACCGTATGACAAACTGTATGAAATGGATGACATAAACGAAGAATTCAAACAAGCAGACGCAGCAATCATTGTAGGTGCCTGTGACGTAGTAAACCCGGCGGCCAACACAGCCGAAGGCACCCCAATCTATGGCATGCCAGTCTTACAAGCCCAAGAGGCCAAAAACGTCATAGTATGCAACCTAGACACAAAACCCGGCTACTCAGGGGTAGACAACACACTATATGAAATGCCCCATGTCCACCTAATACTGGGCAATGCAGCAGATACAGTCGCAAAGCTGACAAACGAACTTCAGGCACAAGACCAAGTGGTCGCCCAACAACCGACAACCGAGGCAAAAGCAAAGGAAACTGCAAAGCCAAGCCCAGCCTCCATACTAAAAAGTGCTAAAAAAGTCATAATAGTACCAGGCTACGGCATGGCAGTAGCCCAAGCTCAAAGCCAGGTAAAGCACCTGATGGACACACTGGAGGCAAATGGCACAGAAGTAAAATTTGCCATACACCCGGTAGCCGGCCGAATGCCCGGCCACATGAACGTACTATTGGCAGAAGTAGACGTGCCGTATGACAAACTGTATGAAATGGATGACATAAACGAAGAATTCAAACAAGCAGACGCAGCAATCATAGTAGGTGCCTGTGACGTAGTAAACCCAGCAGCCAACACAGCCGAAGGCACCCCAATCTATGGCATGCCAGTCTTACAAGCTCAAGAAGCCAAAAATGTCATAGTATGCAACTTAGACACAAAACCCGGCTACTCAGGGGTAGACAACACACTATATGAAATGCCCCATGTCCACCTAATACTGGGCAATGCAGCAGACACAGTCGCAAAGCTGACAAACGAACTTCGCTAGGTGCCTGGCACCGCCCGAATTTTGTCGAAAACGTACGAACGCGGCAAGCGACAAGAAACCCAGACACCTCACGGTAGAGATACCTGTGAGGTGTCTTTTTATAAAAGGATATTTGAAAATAAATTTCAAGTTTGATGTATTATGTGAAACTACATCTCAGTTTGGGGGAAAACGATGTTTTACGCTTTCAACGGTGCCGTAAAGAAATAAAAAGTGGTCATATAAGGGCCAGTATGAGCTCCGACAACGGAACCGATATCTTGAAGAATAAACTTCTTTACATTATACTCTTTTTCAAAAAAATCCTTAATTTCCATCATCAAATCCCTGTATACCCCGCTTGAAATACAAATAGTCTGTGTGCTGATATCCAAATCCCCAACTAATTCTCGAACTTTATTTTTCATAAATTTCGCTACATTTTTACTTCCCCGTGCTTTGCCAATTAACCGCAATTTTCCATCTGGATCTACATCAAAAATCGGTTTTATATTTAATGCTTGACTAATAATGACCTGTGTCTTAGAAATTCTACCGCCTCGATAAAGATATTCCATTTTATCGACTGTCCACAGATGAACTATATTTTTTTGCAAATACTCAATATAATTTAAAAGATCTTCCTTACTCTCTGCCTTGGTTTCCAAATATTTTGCTGTTTCCATGACTAAAAGCCCATAACCCAATGCACAACATTTTGAATCTACGACGGTAATATCTGCTTTGGGATATTTTTCCAATACTATCTGTTTAGCTGTCTCGCCGGCTTTTTTAGAGCTGGTAATTCCAGAGGACATGACAATGCAAACGACCGGCTGACCTATAGCAGCGTATTTCTCAAATTTCTCTATAAATATCTTCAAAGGAACCTGAGCTGTTTTATAGACGACCCCATTTACCATTCCCTTTAAAACATCCTGAGGCGTAATATTTACACCATCCAAATATTCATTTTTACCATCTGTTATGACCATAGGAAGCATTTCAATATCATATTTTTCAATAATTTCCTTTGACAACTCTGAACCACTGTCTGCTATCAATTTGATGTTCAGTTTATTCATTGATTACCCCCCATTACAACCCGATAATGATTTTACATCTTTAAATATCTTATATTTTTAGTATAACATACTATCTTTTTTAGCTTAAAAATTTAAGGATAATTC
>DUTQ01000055.1 GCA_012841995.1 Thermoanaerobacterales bacterium
CCCTAAAAAGGCGATAAATAATACTTTTGTTAAGCATTTTAATGCCAACTAAAGCCTTCTCCCAATCGGAAAATCGCATGTTACAACAATTTCCCAAGTTTACCTTTGAGCGCCTTACAAATGGTCGATTCGCTTCCGAATGGGAGAAATATGTAACAGACCAGATTGCCTTGCGGGATTTTTGGGTAGGGGTTAAGGCAAAAACAGATATGAGTTTAGGCAAGCGCGATAACAATGATGTCTATCTTGGAGATGGATATCTCCTACAGAAGTTTGACAGATATGATGAAAAAGATTTAAAAACCAAAGTTGAAGCTATAGATGCTTTTTCAAAAGATAACCATGATGTTAAAACGTATTTTATGTTAGTCCCAAATGCCGTTAAGGTGCTGGAACAAAAGCTTCCGCCCTTTGCCTCACCGCAAGACCAGTTGAAGTTTATCGATAAAGTAAAAAAAGGGCTGGATAAAAATATACATTTTGTCGAAGTATGTGACCCGCTTTTAGCTCATAAAGATGAGTATATCTTTTATAGGACTGACCATCATTGGACTACTGATGGGGCCTATTATGGGTATGAAGCCTTTGCCAAAGCATCAGGTTTTTCGCCTCATGGCAAAGATTATTTTAATATAACTGAAGTAACCGATACTTTTTATGGCTCTCTATATTCCAAGAGCGGATTTAGAAATGTAAAACCTGACAGCATTCGGCTTTATTTGCCAAAAACAAATGAAGGGATAAATCTACTATTGCTTGATAAAAACGAAAAACATGATACAATTTATAAAATGGATAATTTGCATAAAAAAGACAAATATACCGTTTTTTTCGATGGCAATCACCCGCTCATGAAAATCACAACAAACAGCGAGCAGAATAAAAAATTGCTAATTATCAAGGATTCCTTTGCAAATAGCTTTATCCCGTTTCTTACAGGGCATTACGAAGAAATCTACATAGTAGACCTCCGGTATTATAATGAAAGCATAAGTGAGCTAGTAGAATCAAACGGCATTAAAGAGGTTTTAATCCTATATAGCGTAAATACATTTTCCGAAGATAATACAATAAACCGCATTGCATGGTAAACAGTAAGGAGTGATTAAATGAGAAGAGAAACTTGTTGCGGCTCAAATACTGACAATATTTCTGGCTGTATGGTTTGTGGCCAAGAGTTATTTTATACTCCTGATAAGCCGTTTCGGGCCAAATGTTTTTACTGCGGCAAAGAAGACATTACGCATGTCTTCTGTCTGGAAGGGCATTATGTCTGCGATGAATGCCACAGGCAAGGCATACTCGAACTCGTTGAGTTTGAGTGCAATAATAGCAATCTAACCGATCCCATCGAACTTGCATTATGCATCTTTGATTTGCCAAAGCTACATATGCATGGACCGGAATATCATTGTATTGTACCGGCTGTTTTAGTAACAGCCTATGGCAACATCACAGGTAATAAGAGTAGTGCCGACATTAAAGAGGCAATCACTCGGGGAAAAGCAATATTTGGAGGAATATGTGGAACTCATGGAGCATGCGGTGCCGGTATTGGTGTTGGCATAGCCTACTCCATTATTCATAAAGTAACACCTTATTCAAAGGAGGATAGAGGTGAAGCAAACCGAATGACAGCACTTGCACTGACAAACATTAGTCAGCATGGAGGCCCGCGTTGCTGCAAGAGAGATTCTATGACCGCAATTGAAACCGCAAAAAGGCATTTTGGATGTTTTACCGATTCCAGCAAAAGCAAATATATATGCAGTCAGTTTGCCAATAACGATATGTGCATTAAAAATAAGTGCCCATATTACCCAAACAAAGTATAGGAGCCTATTGCCACCGGGAATTATATATAACGGGTATATCACGGGGACGG
>DUTQ01000056.1 GCA_012841995.1 Thermoanaerobacterales bacterium
TAATTTATTAGCATATGGGCACATTTGCTTTTTACTGTCCATCTATTCTCTATTTCGCCATGGCGAAAATTGCACCTGATATAAAGGGAATTAACCAAACCAACAAGCATGTAACTAACATCTCCTAAACCGATTTTTAGATTTTAATTGTAAATGACCTGTCTTTTACCTTCTATAGGGGTCTCGGGTATTTTGCCTGGCATCGCCCGATTTTTGTCGAAAATATTTCTTCAGCGGCCAACATATACGGTTTATCTTATTAATATGGTATCATTATAATTAAATTATTTAACTAAACCGCAACAGGATATATAGAAAATATTAAATGAAAGGAAGGATGGTATGAGACTAAAAAGATCATTTATATATTTATTAATAGCTCTAATAATTATAGGCCTAATAGGTTGTGGCCCTTCTACAATGGACACAGAAGCTCCTCTGGATACTAATGATCAGCAGGAACAAAAAACGGCGCTCTTAAAAGTCCACTTTATTGATGTTGGCCAGGCAGATTGTATCTTGATTCAAGCACCAACAGGAGAGAATATGCTCATAGATGCAGGTAATAACGATGATGCTGACACCATAGTATCTTATCTTAATGCCCAAGGGGTAAAGAAAGTGGATATTCTTGTGGGAACTCACCCTCATGAAGATCACATAGGCAGCCTTGATACTGTAATAAACACCTTTGATATTGGTAAAATATATATGCCAAGGGTAACACATACCACAAAAACCTTTGAGGATGTATTGTTAGCAGTAAAAAACAAGGGCCTAAAGATTTCAACTGCTAAGGGAGGAACAAGTATTGATTTTTCCCCCGACACAAAAGTTGAGATTGTTGCCCCTAATAGTAGCCAATATGAAAGCCTTAACAATTATTCAGCTGTAATCAAACTTACATATGGAAAGACATCTTTCCTCTTTACTGGAGATGCAGAAGATATCTCGGAAAATGAGATGCTTACCGCAAATTATGACCTAAAAGCCGATGTTTTAAAGGTTGGTCATCATGGATCAAGCTCATCTAGCACTCGACCTTTTTTAAAAGCTGTATCGCCCAAATATGCAGTAATAAGTGTAGGTAAAGATAATGACTACGGGCATCCTCATAAAGAGACAATAAACAGACTTTTTGAAAGCGGTATTTCTGTGTTTCGCACAGATGAGTCAGGGACAATCATTTTTACCACCGATGGAGACAAAATCGAGATAGAAAGGGAAGTGTCACCGCAAGCAAGGAATAATCAACTCACAAAAGAGGATATAATCGTATATATAACAAAGAGCGGTAAAAAGTATCATGTGGACGGTTGCGATTCATTGTGCAATAGCAAGATACCCATAAAGCTTTCTGAAGCAAAGAAAAAGGGATATGGACCCTGTAAGGGTTGCAATCCACCACAATAAGGAGAGGCTAAAGTGAAACTTATAATTGATCGATTTGAAGGTGAATATGCAGTGGTAGAACTTCAGGATAAAAGCATGGTCAATATTCCAAAGAAGATACTGCCGGCAGAAGCCGGTGAAGGCGACATAATAAGTATTGTTATAGACAAAGATGAAACCGAAAAAAGAAAGCAGGAGATCCAAAAGCTGGCGGAGGATCTGTGGGAATAGTGTTTGGTGCCAAGTCTTTGTCTGGTAACCCTTCCCTGGCACCACATGATTTTTTTCTATAATACCAAAAGGCTACAGAAAAAACTAAAAGGCTTGATTCCTATTGAATATAGTAATCAAGCCTCAAGTGCATAATTTTTGTTTTTTCACATGTCTACTTGACAGGGGGCAGTTCAAAGTTGGTTCTTTTTTTTTATTTGTCCAATTAAAACATATGAAGGATTTTACGTCAAATTGTGGAAATATGTTAATAGGACATTTAGTTTTATATGAGAATTAGGGATTTTTTATAGATGATGAAGAGGTTAAATCATTCAAGAATTGGTGGAAAATGATAATAAAGCAATTTAAATCAAAACAGGTAAGGTCGGCATTCACCATGGGAGGGAGAAAGAAATGATGCTAGATAAACTATTGGATAGCGCCAGCTATTATTTGAACCCTTATTCTTTTCCTATGTTTATTACCGCTCTATTGATTATGATGCTAGGGGTCTATGTATTTATTGAAGATAAGAATCTTGTCAGCAAATCATTTCTCATTATGACATTAAGTGGAAGTATTTGGCAAGCCGGGATCGGCATGATGTATTTAATGAGAGATGCGATACTGATCCTCTCATTTTATAAGGTCTTTGTCTTTTTTGGGATCGCCATGATAGCGCCTGGTATGTATTTTTTTACCACAGCATCTTTGGGCCTGTTGGAGGAAAAGAAAAAATATGTTTTGGCAAACTATGTTATAGCCCTTGCCTTTTATATCACGAGCCTGATGACAGACTGGCTGGTCATAGGTGTCAACGAATACTTCTGGGGGCGATATGTTTTATATGGTCCGCTGTCCATTCCCTTTTTGGTTTTCTTTTTCGCCCTGATTATTCGTTCACTTCTACTGTATCACGACTCTATTAGAAAAATGGAGCCTGGGTTCAAGCGGGATCAGATCAAGCTGTTTACAATATCCTTGGCCATAGCCATTATGGGATCAGTCGATTTTCTATCCTGCTTTCCACCTTTAGAAGTCTATCCCTTCGGCTATCTGCCGGTCTTTGTTTTTGTCTCTCTTCAGACCTATGCCATTCTACAATACAAGAAAGCATCGTTGAATGAAATCTTTGGTGCAATGGAAGACGGGATTATCGTGATAGACAGAAACGGCAGGATTACGGAAGTGAATCACTCAATGGAAAAAATAATCGGTTTAAGCAGACAGGATTTTTTGGGGAAGGATATTTTGGATATTCTTTTCTCAATCGCAGACAAGATTGAGAATCCTGAAAAAGTGGCCGCTCTTCTGAAGGAGATTATAACCAAACCTGGAAAGATATCAGATGAAGACATCACTTTACTAGAACCCGCACTGCATATCAGCACCAGATCTTCACCCTTAACAGATCGCTTTGGCACAAAGTCAGGCAGTGTTATCGTATTTAGGGATATCACGGAACGCAAAAGACTGGAAGAAGAATTAAGGAAATACAAAGAAGAGCTTGAAGAGCTTGTTAAAGTCAGGACAGAAGAATTAGCGGCATCGGAAAAAAAATACAGGGCACTCGTGAACCATGCTCAGGTTGGCATTGGGATACATCAGGGCGGCAAGACGGTTTTTGCCAACAGACAGTTAATATCAATGCTTGGGTTTACAGAAGAAGAATTTATAGGGTTGCCTATCTCACGCTTAATTCACCCTGCTGAAGTAAAAGAGGTCATGTCCAGGGCTAGGGACAGGTATGATGGCAAAGAGGTTATCGATACCTATGAATTGCGACTTATTAGAAAAGACGGCAGTGTTTTGCCGGCCATCACGAGTAATGTAGTTATTGAATACGAAGGAAATAAAGCAACGCTTATTACCATTGTTGACATAACGGAGAGCAAATTGCGCAAGGAGCTGGAACAGGCAAATCAGGAACTTGAGATGTTTGCTTATTCTATTTCACATGACCTGAGGGCGCCTCTCAGGAGCATAGACGGTTTTAGCCAGGCTTTGTTGGAAGACTATGAGGAGCAATTGGACCATGAAGGCCAGGACTATCTCCGACGCATAAGAGCCGCCAGCCAGCGAATGGCTTCTATGATAGACGCAATCCTCCAGCTTTCGCGCATCGGAAGATATGAGATGCGACGCGAACAAGTGAACTTGAGCACTTTGGCGCAGGATATAACTGAAGATCTTAAGATGGCTGATCCTGATCGGCAGGTGGAATTTGTTATTGCGGAAGGTGTTACTGTGAGCGGAGACCCAACTCTTATCAGGGTAGCTTTGGAGAATCTGATTGGGAATGCCTGGAAATTCACGCGGAAAAACGAAAACGCCAGAATTGAATTGGGCATGATGACACAAGGTAAAAAACATGTCTACTATGTACGTGATAATGGAGCCGGCTTTGATATGAAGTATGCTGACAAGCTTTTTGCTCCATTTCAGCGCCTTCACAGTGCAACGGCAAGACCAACTCCTGTACCCGTA
>DUTQ01000057.1 GCA_012841995.1 Thermoanaerobacterales bacterium
ACTAAAGTATTACTACCTTCATCATTAAATTTATTAGCATCAGGTAATGCACCTATTCCAACACTATCTAAAACCACCACAATTATTCTATCAATCAAAAAAACTACCTCCTTAAGCTCTTGGGTGTGTTCTATCATATACTTCTTTTATTTTATTTCTGGTTATATGGGTATATATCTGTGTTGTTGAAATGTCAGCATGTCCTAACATTTCTTGTACAGATCTTAAATCTGCACCATTTTCCAATAGATGTGTAGCAAATGAATGTCTAATGGTATGTGGTGTAATATCTTTACTTATACCTGCATTTTTAGCATGTCTTTTTATTATCTTCCAAAATCCCTGTCTTGATAATTTTTCACCTCTGTGATTCAAAAAAAGCTGTTTTGAATTTTTTTTATTTAGTAGTTTTGTTCTAGCCTTTTGTATATACTCTTTTAAAAAACTTATAGCAGTTGTCCCGATTGGAATAATTCTTTCTTTAGAACCCTTACCCAAGCACCGCACAAAACCCATATCAAGATTAACATCTTCAGGTGTAATGGAAAGAAGTTCAGATACCCTCATACCTGTAGCATATAGCAATTCTAACATAGTTCGGTCGCGCAAACCTAATGGATTAGTTGTATCTGGTTGATTTAAAAGGTTACTTACTTCTTTTACTGATAAAACTCTAGGAAGTCTTTTCTCAATTTTTGGACTTTCAAGATTAATTGTGGGATCTTCGTTTATTAAACGCTCTCTGATTAAAAAATGGTAAAAGGATTTTATAGCTGCACAAGCTCTTGATATGCTGCTGCTTGCTTTTCCCTCTTTTTGCATTAAGAGTAAGTAAGATACTATGATTGTTCTGTTAGTTTTATTGATGTCATCTATTTTTTTATACCTTAGATATGATAAAAATTTTTTTAGATCTCGCTTATATGAGCTTATTGTATTATTTGAAAGGCCCCTTTCTACAAATAAAAATTCGAGGAAGCTTTGCAAAAGTTCCTCCATTAATAATCCCCCTATTTATAGTTTTAAATAAATATTCCATAAAAGTATTGGGATTCCTGCTTTATTTTAAATTAGAATTTACCTACATGTATGGAGTTAAAAGTTTTATAAAAACGGGAGAAATATAACCTTCTATCAAAGCAGCAACTACCAATAAAATTGAGAAAACGAAATTAAACAAAAAGTAGCTAGCTAATATTTGAATATAGCTTTCAGATTGAATAATCCGCCTATTTTTTAGCATGTTGCTAGAAAAACCAATTCCGGCAACTCCGACTGATATAATTGATGGTACAATAATAATATTTTGTGGTAGAACGGATAATAAAGAGAATACTATGCCTCTTATTCCCATTTCACTTATAAAAAAGCCTACGGTAAAACCCATAATAAAACCACGAAAAAATATTAGTATAAATATCAATGGAAGTCCGATGATTACCAAGCCACATATAAATAAAGTAAATAATGTCTTTAAGTTATTTGAAAGAGAAGAGTAAAAAATTGTCGGAGGGTCTACTGAAATATTTTTAGCATTAGCAAAAAAACCATTAATAAAATCCGAAAGATCCTGCAATTGCGTATCTGACATCATATTAACAGAAATACTACCCAAAATAACGCCAGATATAAATACTATTAAAAGTATAATGTAACAGGTAATATTTTGTTTAAAAAAGCTTATTATTCCTCTAGGTAAATAATTCAAAAAGAATCCCTCCCGTCCACTTCATTAAAGAATATTATGCTATATAGGACGGGATTATAACAAAATGTTTATTTTATTTAATGCTCATAAAAAATATACAATACAGGAGAAACCACTTTAGTGACAATTTCCAGGCTAAAATTATTTAGAAATTCTACCATAAA
>DUTQ01000058.1 GCA_012841995.1 Thermoanaerobacterales bacterium
ATATATACAAAAAAACAGGAGACCAATATTTTGTCTGTCAAACGAAGCTTGCCTCCCTTTGACGAAGGTAATGTAGTTATAAAAGTTTAAAACACAATAAAATTAATGAATAAAATGGTGTAAAAAATGTTAACTAATGTTAAAATAGTAATTAGTATTATGAGTAAACAATTTTCAAGAGGAGAATGAATATGAATAATCAGGTAAGTAAAAGCAAATATCAAATAGCAAATATTGTTAGCTTTATTTTAACAATCGTAGTAAATGTATTGGCAAATATACTGCCAATAAATGGCTTATCAACAGGTCAAGCAGCAGCTATGTATCAGAATCTATTTATGCCAGCGAATGTATTTTTTTACATATGGGTTGTTATTTACTTTGCACTTGCAATCTTTATTATTTATCAAAGTGGTTTAATTTCAAAAGGTAAGAATGATAACCTGGATTTTGTTTTTGATATAGGTTGGTATTTTACATTAGCATCTATTGCAAATGTGGTCTGGTTAATTTCATGGCATTACAAAAAGGTTTTATTATCACTTATTATGATGATTATGCTGTTTATTTGTTTATTGATAATCTATCGTCGATTGAAGCAGAGAAAAGCAGTGAGCAGCAGGGAAAAGATGTTTGTACATTTTGCTTTTAGTATATATTTGGGCTGGATAACTGTTGCTACGATTGCCAATATCACTGCAGCTCTTTCAAGCTTTAATTGGAATTGGTTTGGGATTTCGGAACAGTTGGGAACTGTTTTTCTAATTGCCATTACAACTCTTACGGCACTTCATTTTCTTTCGGGATGGAATGATATATGGTATTGTTTAGCAATTACTTGGGGATTGCTAGGAATACTTTTAAAACACACATCTGTTTTTAAGTGGAAATATTTAGGAATTATAGGGATGACATTTTTGTGTATATTATTGATTACATTGAGTATATTGCGCACGATTATTGCCAATAATAGAGCTCGAAAGACTACGTAAGTATTGACATATTATGCTAATATAGGATATACTATAAGATACCAATAATCATTATTAATAAATTCTAAAGGAGGGATTTACTTGTTATCAGAGAAAATCGAAAAACTTATCAATGAACAAATAAGAAATGAGTTATTTTCCGGTTATCTCTATCTTTCCATGTCAGCGTATCTATCATCTATTAATTTAAATGGTTATGCCAATTGGTTTAGGATTCAAGCACAGGAAGAAAGAGACCATGCCATGATAATGTACAACTATGTTTTAAGAGCTGGTGGCAGGGTAGAACTTCTTGCAATTGAACAGCCTAAGACGGATTTTTCTGATCTTGGCGAAGTGTTGAAAGATACATTAGAACACGAGAAAAAGGTTACGGCTATGATTTATAATATAATGGATGTTGCAAACGCTGAAAAGGATTATAAGACTATACAAATGTTGAATTGGTTTGTTGATGAACAGGTTGAAGAAGAAGAAAATGCCACAGAGAATCTTGAGAAATATAATATGCTTGGTCAAGACAAAAAGGCGTTATATTTGCTTGACAAGGAAATGGGAGCAAGGGTTTATACTCCACCGGCAATATTAACAGCAGCAGAATAACAAGAACATAAATACTTTAACAAAAATATAAAGAGGAGGAGTTTTTATGGCTTGCTACAATATTATGGCAGTATTAGTGAACCACCGCTCAAAAAATGCTTCAGATGTGCAGGAGACTTTAACAAAACATGGATGTAATATCAAAATGAGGCTAGGACTCCACGAAGCTGAAAATGTCTGTTCAGAAGAAGGGTTGATTATACTTCAGCTTAGCGATGAAAAAGAGGCGAAAGTTTTAGAAAAAGAATTAAACGAAATTCCTGGTGTAAATGCAAAAACCATCGAACTCTGTTCGGATTAATAAAAATATAACTCCTGCCAGATCTCTTGGCAGGAGTTATATTTTTAAGTTCAGGTTGTCTTTTTTCTAGGTGGCCTTGGGCCAAAAAACTGATAGTAGTAGCATTTTATCATGCCATTGTATAGCTTGCGGTTTTTATTGGCTTTTTTGCCAAAAAGTCTTTCAAAATCCTCATGTGATGTCAAAACATAGAAAGACCATGTATCTAGTTTTTTAAATATATTACCCATTTCGATATATAGTTTTTCAACCTCGTCTAACTTTCCTATTCTTTCTCCATATGGAGGATTACATATAATGCAGCCGTATTTGTCATTTGTGGAAAAGTCCTTTAAAGCGCACTGTTTAAACATTGTGTGTTTGTCCATTCCGGATTTTATGGCATTATCCTGTGAGAGTTTTATTGCTTTACTATTTATATCTGACCCCAAGATATTTAAATCTATATTATTTTTTATCATATCATGAGCCTCATTATGGGCATTATCCCAAAGTTTTTTGGGTATATTAGGCCATGATTTGGAGATAAAATCGCGGTTTATTCCGGGTGCAGTATTTGTGCCAATAAGGGCTGCTTCGATAGGGATTGTTCCAGAACCACAAAAGGGATCTATTAGAGGTCTATCATACCTCCAATCACTTAACATAATCATAGCAGCTGCTAATGTTTCTCTTAAAGGCGCTTCATTTGATACCTGCCTGTAGCCACGCTTGTGTAGGCTTTCACCACTAGTATCAAGCATTAGGGTGACACGGTCTTTCATGATAGAGAATCTGATCGGGTAAAGAGGCCCATTTTCCTCAAACCATTGTTTTTTATATCTGGTTTTAAGCTTTTCCACCACGGCTTTTTTTATTATGGCCTGGCAGTCAGGAACGCTAAAGAGTTTAGATTTTAGCGAATAGCCCTTAACGGGGAAAGCTGCATTTTCTGGTATCCATTTATGCCATGGCAGTGATTTTGTACCTTCAAAGAGCTCATCAAAGGTTAAGGCTGTAAATTCTCCAATCTTTAAAAGCAATCGTTCAGCTGTCCTAAGCCAGAGATTGCCTCGACAAAGAGCTTGTTCATCACCTTTAAAAATAACCCTGCCGTTTTCAACTTTTACATTATTATAACCTAGACTTTTTATTTCTCGTGAAACTAACGATTCCATTCCTAATAGTGTTGTTGCTATCAATTCAATGTTTGCCATTATATATTCCTTTCCTTTTAAGCTGTATACCTTACGGCTATAATTATAGCAAACCGTTAATATATTTGCATCTACTTTTGATTTATTGATTTTTTGTCACCGTTTTGGGAATTATAAGTTAAGAAGATGATAATTAAGAAAGGCGGGGAAAAATGGCAAGTTTAGATGTTAGAAAACTGGTTTTAAATAATCTTGCTGGAAGCAGCAAGGAGGAAGTAGAAGGTTATATCCAAGAGACAATCGATAATCGTGAAGATGATGCATTACCGGGAATGGGTATACTATTTGAGGTAGTCTGGCAAAAATCCGACCAGAATGAAAAAGGTTCTATGATGAATAAGATTATGGAGACAATAAGCAAATAGAATAAAATAATCGATGGGATTAAAAAGGGATAAGTACACTTATCCCTTTTTAATTTATCTAAAATACTAAACCATTTGCGATGTTAAGGTGACATTTCGTTTATCATCTCTTTAATTGTCCATCATCAGTATGATGTTTACAAAATTCTGCCTTACTAATAAATCATCCATTAATAGACGTTAAACTGGAATTAAAACAAATTATGTGATACTATCATCATTGAAATTATAGGTTTTGGGGGTATTTTAGTTGGTTAAAAGACTTAAGGAAGTATCAGAAAATTGCTATATGTTCGTAAATGAAAAAAATAATGTAGAAATTCATGTTTATTTAAATAAAACACTTCTAGACGAATTTACTGAAGATGAAGCATTAAACCAGCTTTATGATGCAACGTTTTTGCCGGGGATTAAGAG